>NZ_DS989874.1:0-18702 GCF_000155555.1 Coleofasciculus chthonoplastes PCC 7420 | reverse complement strand
GAACAAAAAGCGAAGCATCCGCTGGCTTCCCCCTTTTTAAGGGGGACGGGAGGGGGATCTAATAGGGGGACGGGAGGGGGATCTAATAGGGGGACGGAAGGGGGATCTAGAAGGGAAGAGGGGGATCTAGAAGGGGGACGGAAGGGGGAACTGGGGGACGATGTTACCTAAAGCAGCCTTTCTTTTTGACTTTCCTGAAAACTCTTCCTTTAGATAGAGGTACATTCCACTCTTCTGTGGGAAAAAACTGGTGTGTATGCTTAATCATGTAATCACTAGGGCAATCTGATACAGAGTCAGCAAGCTGTCATGCCTTTAAATGGGGAATAGGTAGCGAGCAAGATGCAAAGCCTGCGGCATGGCTTCGCTAAACGCACTACAATGATTTCGCCATTATTGACATTAAGGTTTCAATGCCAAACAGCTTACTAACTTGCCTATTATCAGGACTTGTTTGGTAAACTGCTGGAGTCAAAAAACTAATTTGTTCCATTATCACTTGGAATAAATGCAGTAAACCTCTCTACTCAATAGGATTATGATACTAGGACTTCTTACAGTTTACTTGTTAATCGCTGGATTATTTTGCATAAACTGGTTAAATGCATTCCAGAAAGAGACGAATTTATCGTCGGAGCAAAAATTCCGGTGTCGGATAGTCTTTATCATTGCCACCGTTTTTTGGCCCCTCATCTTCCCAATTTCATACCTGGAACACTGTTCGAGAGTTTAGGGAATGGAGAGTGAGAAAGCTTCAACCAGCTTTTTCCAACCTGAATAAGAGTGGGCATCTTGCCTGCTTCATTATTTGGGCTTCAGTTGGGCTGACGCAAGCCCAACTAATCGTGGCATCCTAAATAAAGAGAGAGTTATGAGATCAAGGATGTCAGAAGCGTTAGCACAAAAACGGATAGTCGTCGTTGGTGCAGGATGGGCAGGTTTAGGTGCGACTTATCATCTTGCTCAACAAGGCTACGATGTTACTCTTCTAGAAGCCGCCCCCTATCCCGGTGGATTAGTAGCTGGATGGAAAACCTCTGGCGGACGTTCAGTCGAGGGGGGTATTCATGGGTTCTGGTATCCCTATCGCAATATCTTTCGCCTGGTTAACGAATTAAAACTCCAACCTTTCACACCTTTTACCCATTCCTCCCAATATTCTCCTGCTGGGTTAGAAGTCGAATCGCCTCTGTTTCAGAATGAGTTCCCGCTTCCTACCCCATTGGGAACGTTTCTCTACCCTAAGTTTAAACGCTTACCTCTAATTGACAGGCTTTCGGCTTTACCTCTGTTGTATGCTCTGATTGATTTTGATAATTCTGATCAAGCATGGCGACGTTACGATAAGGTAACTGCCCGCGAACTCTTTAAACAGTTTGGTGTCTCTGCCCGATTATATCGGGATTCCTTTGAACCGATGCTGTTGGTGGGGTTATTTGCCCCCGGTGAGCAATGTTCAGCCGCCGCCGCCCTAGGAATGCTCTATTACTTCATTTTGGCTCACCAACCTAATTTTGATGTCGTCTGGTGTCGGGGAACGGTGGCAGAGATGATTTTTAAACCCTGGGTGGAGCGGATTGAGAAAGCCGGGGGACGAGTGCTGACGAATAAGCGGGTAAACGATATTCTCTTGGACGATAGGGGTAAGGCTAAAGCGGTTGTCTGTGGTGAGGATGTCTTTGAAGCCGATGCGGTTATTTTTGCCGTTAGTGTAAATGGCATGAAAAAAATTGTCAGTGCGAGTAGTAGCTTGCAACCCTATTCGGAATTCCGGAATTTGAGAAACTTAGGCGCAATTGATGTCCTGGCAACCCGGTTATGGTTTGACCGAAAAGTTATTCTGCGGAATCCGTCTAATGCTTGTTTTGGCTTTGATCCGACGACGGGGTGGACATTTTTTGATTTGAATGCGTTGCATGATGAATATGCATATCAACCGGGAAGTGTCATTGAAGCGGATTTTTATCATGGGAATCAGTTATTGCCGATGAGTGATGAACAAATTGTGGCAAAGGTTCATCGCGATTTAGCCACTTGTGTGCCAGAGTTTCGGAATGCCAAGGTTATTGATAGCAGTGTGATTCGTGTACCGCAAGGGGTAACGCATTTTGCACCGGGAAGTTATCAGTATTTGCTGCCAGCGACAACTCCGATTGATAATGTGTTTATGAGTGGGGATTGGATTGTTACAAATCACGGTTCTTGGTCACAGGAGAAGGCATACATAACGGGTTTAGAGGCGGCAAATTTGGTAATTGACCGTTTTGGGTATGGAAATAAGGCAACTATTATTCCGGTTGAACCTGATGAACCTCATATTCAATTGGGGCGGATGATTAATAAAACGGTGCGGGATTGGGGGAAGACAGTATTACCTGATTTTTGGTTACCTTAAGCTGTCACGCATTTAAATTGGGAATGGGTAGCGAGCAAGATGCAAAGCCTTCGGCATGGCTTCGCTTAACGCACTACAAGGATTTCGCAATTCTTGACATTATGGTTTAAATGCCGAACAGCTTAGCAGCAAGGCAGATGGCAGATGGCTGATGAGATTTATTTCGAGAAGGCATGAGTTAGGAAGGGCGGGTTTTGTTGAAAGGTTATCGGTCAATAGCAAAATTAAGGGGCTAAACCCGCCCCTACGATTTATTTATGGATTCTGCCGAATATATTGTAAGATACCTTGTGCGATCGCGCCTGCCATTTGGCTCTGGTATTCGGGTGTCCCTAGGCGGGGGTTATCCTCTCGTCCGGTAACAAAGCCAACTTCTACGAGGACGGCGGGCATTGGGTTATTCCGCAGCACGTAAAATCGGGCTTGTTTCACGCCGCGATCGCGAATCGGAATTGCCTGTAAAATACTATTATGAATGGTTTGAGCCAGACCCTGACCATTCGAGTAATAATAGGTTTCCAATCCATTCACATCAGGACGACGACCAACAGCATTCGCATGGATACTCACAAATAAGTCCGCTTGGGCTTGTTTTGCCATCTCCACGCGGGGTGCTAAGTCTACAAAATAATCGCTGGTTCGAGTGAGAATGACTTGAATTCCTTGTTGCTGTAAAATGGCGGCAACTTGTTGAGAAATGGGCAAAATTACATCCTTTTCCCGCAATCCATTTAACCCAACTGCACCGGGATCTTTTCCCCCATGTCCGGGATCAACCATAACCACAATACGGCGGTTGGGAACTTGGGAGAGATTGAAGGGAGGATTGCTGGTTGTTGGAGGTATAACAGAATTTTGCGACGGTAGGGGGGTTGGTGTAGTTAATTGGACAACTTGTTGCGGTGGTGGTAACTGCACTGTCCACATCCGAGGGGAGAATCCCTTCAATAGAACTTGTTGGGGATTAATCGTATAACCCGGATTAAACTCAATCACCAAGCGCGTGGTTTGGGGGTTCAATTGACTAACACGCACCACCCGCACTGCACCACCAACTAATTGTTCTAATTTGGCATTCTCCAGGGGGATACCGGGTAAATCAATCACCAGGCGGTTGGGATTGGCAAGAAATTGCCCAGTAGGTTGTACCCCTTCATCAGTGGTAAAGACGAGTTGATTTTGATTCACATCAAAGCGCCAGGAGAGTAATCTCGCCGCTTGCGCTGGAAAGGAGAGCAAAAAAAAGCCGAGAAAACTGGGAAGTAGCCAGTGCAGTTTCACCGTTAAAGTTCCCTTACATAAATGAATGACGAATGACACTATCCACCGTTAACTTTAATTGTGTCCACCCACTTATTGTTTTAAATAAGAGTAAAAGTGGCTTTCTCGATTTTAAAAGGAGGATTTGAGATTGTCTCGCACCTGATGGAGTTAAATGTTAATTATTTACAATTGAGAGACTTCCCAATCAGGATAATTCCCCTTATGTCAAACCAACGGCTATAGCAATTCTACCCTTCCATATCCTTATCGTTGATTAGCACATACATCCAGACAACGACAACCGCCGTCACCAGCAGCAGGGGGTATTCAGCCAGCGCCGCTAAGATTACAATAATCTCCAGGATGGTTTTAAGGTCTTCAAATCGTTTCATTGAATCAGATTGAACTCTTAATCCCATTCAAGGAGAAGGCTAGGTGAGTACCGGGTTGAGAAATTTGGCTGAGGTAGCTGACTTCTGGCTAACTTTGAGTTGACCTGAATTGACTTTTCGCTGATTATGAATAATGGCGCGATCGCTTAAAGTTGCCCCAGAGTACATAAACCACGTCAAATCAGCACTTCGGCGCAATGGCTACCCCAGCCAAAGGAAGTTTGCTGAACACGTTACCCCATCGTTATCCACGGTGAAAAAATTCCTCAATGGCGAACCCGTTGATTTTGAGTATTTTGTCGAACTGTGCGAAGCATTGGGGTTAAACTGGCGAGATATTTATTTAGATGAGTCAGACAATCCGCCTTCTCCTAATGACTCAAACCCAACTCTGGAGGAGTCTTCACCCTTCATCACCGGGACACCCATCACCCATCCCCGCTACTTTTTCGGACGCAAACGGGAACTCAGACGCCTGTTCAATTTACTCAAACGCCATCCCCTACAAAATGCTGCGATTATCGGGAAGCGGCGCATTTGCAAAACCTCCCTGTTGCACTACTTGAAAACCATTACCACGACGCCACCGGAGGAATTACGTCCCGGTCAAAAGTCGGACTGGTTCCCCCATCCCGAACGCTACTGCTGGATATTTGTGGATTTTCAGGATACACGGATGGCAAGTCAAGAGAAATTGCTGGGTTATATTCTAGAAGCCATGAATATGAAAGTGCCGAATCCTTGTCACCTAGATTATTTTATGGATGTGGTGAGTAGCCATTTGCATTCACCCACCGTTATTTTATTGGATGAAATTGGCGTGGGATTGCAGCGTTGTCCAGAGTTAGATGATGGGTTTTGGGAAAGTTTACGGTCTTTAGCCACGAATCAGACGGGGGGAAATTTGGCTTTTATTTTAGCCACACCGGAATCTCCCCTGGATTTGGCGTCTCATACGGGACATAGTTCTCCCTTTTTCAATATCTTTGGCTTTACCGCCTATCTGGGCGCATTGACGGAGGCGGAGGCGCGGGAATTGATTGACAGTTCACCGATTCCGTTTCCGGTTGAGGATGTCGCCTGGATTGTGGAGAACAGTCAATGTTTACCCCTGCTGCTGCAAATTCTCTGTCGCGAACGTTTGTTTAGCTTGGAAGAGGGGGAAACGGGGGATGATTGGCGGGAGGAGGGATTAAGACAGATAGAACCCTTTACGAATTTTTAGAGAACCCAGCGCCTATGTAGTGGCGTGACCCAGCTAAAATGGTGAAATAGATTTGGTTCGTAGTGAGGGCTTTAGCCCTCTCCAGCTAGGCGTTAAAGCACTAAAGTGCTTACTACAAACAAAGTCCTATTTTAACCCGGTCACGCCAGTAGGGTGCGTTAGCGTAGCGTAACGCACCTTAACCTGTTGCCGCAGAGGGCGCAAGGATGGTGCCCCTACAGTCGGGTTTACCCCATCTATTTGGAAACTACGATATCAAGGCTGGTTCTAAACAGCAAGATTTTTCTACCAGTGAGCCAGATACTTACACAACTATTAAAATAGGTTGGGAAAACGTCAGTAAACCCCTCACCCCCAGCCCCTCTCCCACCGGGGGAGAGGGGAGTAAGAGGGCAGCCATGTGCGGGGATGAGGGTGAAAGGCTTGCCAGCATTGGTTTTTACCTTAAGTTGACACGGATGAAGGCTTCCGCCCACCCACGATACAGAGGTCAACCATGCCGTTTAGCCGTTATAAAAGTATTGGCGTCGTCGCTAAAGCCTTTCAAATCAAATATATTCGGGACAATTTCATTACCGAGATTGAATTTGACGTGAGTGACAGTTTTCGGAATGAATTAGAGTTAATTTTAAATGAGGGGGTGTTTGACAATTCAGACATGGCGATTTGTGAGACGATTATTTATCCCATATTAAAAGAAGTTTGGAAAGCTTATCGCCGCAATTTTCTGCTCTGGAGTCACCAAGCCTTAACCTACGATGAAAACTTATCGGGGACTCCTGATTATATCGTGGCAAAGCGCTCCCCCTTGGGAACAGTGGTGTTCGATAAACCCTATTTTGTAGTGGTTGAGGCAAAGAAGGAGAGTGATTTTACTGAAGGATGGGGGCAATGTTTAGCAGAGATGGTGGCGGTGCAGAAAATTAACAATGATCCAGAACAAAGGATATTTGGTGTTGTTTCCAATGGGGCGATATGGCAGTTTGGTCAACTGATATCTGATGAGTTTACCCAAAATAAGCGGTTTTATACAATTCAGGACTTGGAGCGGTTATTTGCTGCCATTAATTATGTTTTTCAACAGTGTGAGTTACAGTTGGAGCAGCAATTGTAACTTGTTATCGCGAATTTATATGATGATTCACAGAGTCACGTTTTAACCTTAAACTGAAACTGAGATGTCTTCCCCCTCGGTTCCCCGCAACGCCTATACTGATTCACCAGAACAGCACCCGAACTTGATTCTGGGGAGTGTACAACTGCTGTTTTGGCTGTTCTTTCATCCCTCAGCATTTCGGAATCATCTAAAAGGAATTGACCCGGCTTTGGACTTTGACCATAACCGAGGAAATTCATTGCGGTGGCAAAACTTAGCCTTATGGAAGCTTCTGCTTCAGGGATACATCATTACACCTATACTTGCCAATTTAATTCTGGGTTTAGTGTTGTTAGCTCTGGGGAAATCATTGAATGAAATTATCCCTCGCGTGACGGCTGGCGTGACGGCTGGTGTGGCAGCAGGCACGGCGGGAGGCTTGGTGGGAGGCGTAGCGGGAGGTATGGCGGAAGGCTTGGTGCTGGGTGTGCTGTTAGGTGTGGCGGGAGGTATGGCGGGAGGCGTGGCAGAAGGAATGGCGGGAGGCGTGGCAGAAGGAATGGCAGAAGGAATGGCGGTAGGTGTGCCGTTGGGTGTGCTGTTTGATTTTGATATGGTGCTAGGCGTAGCGGGAGGTATGGTGCTAGGCGTGGCGGTAGGCGTGGCGGTAGGCGTGGCGTATGGCGTAGCGTATGGCGTGGCTATAGGCGTGGTGGGAGGCGTGGCGGTAGGCGTGGTGTATGGCGTGGTGTATGGCGTGGCTATAGGCGTGGCTATAGGCGTGGCTATAGGCGTGGCTATAGGCGTCGGCGTCAGTATAAACTTGTGGCTACCTATCGTAACTTATCCCTTGGTAATCCTATGGAATGAGGTACTTTACCGTCTTGACCGACAACGCCCAGATACAAAATCTCACGTTCTGCGTTGGCATTCAGCCTTTTGGGACGAGTGGCAGCTTTTACGTCTCTCAGGATTAGACAAACACCTTGTCCTAGTGTTGGAACGTAACCCGACGGAGGGACAAGCTGCCCTTAATTACCTCAATACTAGCCGTCACCGTTGGGCAGTTCAAGCCGCACAGATTGAACTGGATGCCCGGAAATTAGAACGCTGTACTGATACAGACGCTATCCGTCACGTTTACGACACATTCGCTTCAGGAAACTTGGAAGGTTCCGCTAACACAATTTTAGATAAATTCAACTCTATCAGCGCCGATGTAGATGCCGCTCTCAACAAAAATAGTGTCTATAACCAACGCATCGCTCTGGAAAATGTCACCAAACCTCTAGACCTTCTTGCTCAAGAATTAACTAGAAGTAGTAATGAATATGCTCCTCGCTTTCGCCCCATTGCCATGCGTTGGCAGCAAATAGTTGCTGAACACATACAAACATTAATTGCAGCCACTGAACTACACCAAGAAATTGACGATCCCTATATCTTTGGCGTACCCCTTAATGAACAGGTTCAACTCTTCATGGGACGCACTAGCATAGGGATTCGCATCGAGAAATTAATATTAGACCGTCGCCGCCCTCCCTTACTCCTTTATGGTCAGCGACGTATGGGCAAAACCTCTCTGCTGAATAACTTAGGACGCCTCCTCCCCAAATCCATCATCCCCATGTTTGTGGATTTACAAGGCGCACCAACATCAGCGAGTGACCATGCAGGTTTTCTCTATAATCTTGCCAAAGGGATGAGATATTCTGCTAAACGGCAAGCAGGTTTAACTCTACCTCTCCTCACCCGTGAAGCCTTAACGGATGACCCCTTTACCACCTTTGACGAATGGCTGGATGATGTTGAACAAACCTTAGACAACAACACCGCACTCCTAGCATTAGACGAATTCGAGGTACTGGATAAAGCTTTAACTGAAGGGCGTTTCAGCGAAACCGATGTCCTGGGGATGCTACGCCATCTCATCCAGCACCGCCCCCGCTTCAAAGTCTTACTCGCTGGTTCTCATACTATCGAAGAATTTCAGCGCTGGGCGAGTTACCTGATTAATGTTCAGGTTGTACATATCAGTTACCTAGAAGAACCCGAAGCCCGCCAACTGATTGAACGCCCCATCCCAGAGTTTACCCTACGCTATGAACCCGATGCGGTTGAGCGAGTCCTCTCCCTGACCCGATGTCATCCCTGCTTGGTACAATTACTTTGCTCTGAGATTGTCGCTCTGAAAAATGAGCAAGAGGTATCGATTCGCCGACTGGCAACTGTAGTTGATGTGGAAGCCGCTATACCCGAAGCCTTAAGCAGTGGTAGTTTCTTCTTCGCCGACATCGAACGCAATCAAGTGGATGAGTTGGGATTGGCGATACTGCGCTTTTTAGCTGCACAAGGGGAAGGGGCGAGTATTGGTAAGACGGTTTTATCCCGCGAGTTTCCCGATCGCTTGAATCCTAGCCTCAATTTACTCTTGCAACGGGAGTTAATTGAAGACAGTGGTTGCGGCTACTGCTTCCAGGTGGAACTAATCCGGCGCTGGTTTGCCAGAGAGACAGGGGAGTAATATCTTGAGCTTGTCGTTGCGCTGTCTTCGCCATACGCGATCGCACTACTAAAAACCGTAACCAGCCAATCAATAATGGTGTTGGGTTTCCTAGCGTCAACCCAATCTACTGGACTGACCTAAAATTGTGGAATAGATTTACCATTGAATCGGGCGCACGCCATGCGCCCCTACGGTTTCCGGTGAACCCGTTTTAACGGGTTTAAGCTTTTAGCCGGAACTTTAGTTCCAGGCTGATGAACGATGTGCAAAATAATCCTATAGTAATTAAAGAGCGGCGAATTCTTAAGAAACTGTTGTGAAATCAATTACTCTCCTCGGCTCCACTGGATCGATTGGCACCCAAACCTTAGAGATTCTGACTCACCATCCAGACCAATTCCGGTTGGTGGGATTGGCAGCAGGTAGCAATGTGGAACTGTTAGCTGCCCAGATTCGGCAGTTTCGACCGGAAATCGTAGCCTTATGTGACGCGGAAAAATTACCTGACCTAAAATCCGCGATCGCAGATCTTGATCCCCAACCGATTCTAGTCGCGGGAGAAGCGGGTGTGGTGGAAGTTGCCCGTTATGGTGATGCTGAAGCGGTAGTAACCGGAATAGTTGGATGTGCCGGATTACTACCGACCATTGCCGCAATCGAAGCCGGAAAAGATATTGCCCTAGCCAACAAGGAAACCCTAATTGCCGGGGGACCCGTTGTCAATCCCCTGATTGCCAAACATGGGGTTAAACTGCTTCCGGCTGACTCGGAACATTCTGCTATCTTCCAATGCCTTCAGGGAGTCCCAGAGGGCGGATTGCGGCGGATTATCCTCACCGCATCTGGGGGCGCGTTCCGGGATTGGTCAGTCGATAAGTTAGGGGAAGTAACAGTTGCCGATGCGATTAAACATCCTAACTGGTCGATGGGGCGCAAAATTACTGTCGATTCCGCTACCTTGATGAATAAGGGGCTAGAGGTGATTGAAGCGCACTTCCTCTTCGGTATGGATTATGACGATATCGATATTGTCATCCATCCCCAGAGCATTATTCACTCCTTAATCGAACTACAAGATACCTCCGTCTTAGCCCAGTTAGGCTGGCCCGATATGCGCTTACCCCTACTCTATGCCTTATCCTGGCCCCATCGCATCTATACGGACTGGGAACCCTTGGATTTAGTCAAGGCGGGGACGCTGACGTTTAAAGAACCTGACCATGATAAATATCCCTGTATGCAATTAGCCTACGCAGCCGGGCGGACTGGGGGTTCAATGCCAGCGGTATTAAATGCTGCCAATGAGCAAGCCGTAGCACTGTTTTTAGACGAGAAAATCCAATATTTAGACATTGCCCGGTGTATTGAGCAAACCTGCGATCGCCACAGCCGTGATAACTGCCCTGATCCTGGACTAGAGGATATTCTAGCCGCTGATCGCTGGGCAAGAGAGGAAGTGTTGCGGATTTATTCAACCCTAGAAAAGAGCGATCGCGTGGTTTCCCTGCGATAATAAAAACACTGTTGGTTGGTCAATTAACTTACGGTTAAGCCCTCCTACACACCTACCCCTCTGCACTCCTGCACCCCTGCTCACAGACCACTAACTTAAGGAAGTTGGGGACTGTTGTTCTGGTGTGGTGTAATGGAATCTTAGATGATCCAACGTTAATAAACCTTTCATGCACACCAAAGCTTTTAGTGAGCTTTTCCCTCTATTTAATACGGCGAACCCCGAGACACTAGAATGGCTATTGTCAGTTGGAGTCGAACATGAGTATCCCACCGGGCGAGCCGTTTTAATGGAAGATGCCTGGGGCAACGCCGTTTACTTTATCATGTCCGGTTGGGTCAAAGTTCGACGCCTGTATGGGGACAAAGCCGTGACGTTGGCAATTTTGGGTCGGGGAGATTTTTTTGGCGAGATGGCAATCCTGGATGAATCTCCCCGTTCTACAGATGTTGTCGCCCTTTCATCGGTCAAATTACTCAGCGTCTCCGCCCAGCGCTTCATTCAAACCCTATTCAAAGATCCCCAGTTACACCACCGGATGCTACAACTGATGGTTAGACGGCTGCGTCAGACCAATGTTCGCTTTCAACGACGCCATCAACCTGCGGCGATTAAGTTAGCCAATACCTTAGTCAACTTAGCAGAGAATTATGGTCAAGTGGGGGAAAAGGGAACCGAAATTTATAACATTCCCTATAAAGACTTAGCTGAGGTTACGGATATCAGTGTGGAAGATACAGCTAAAATCATGAAAAAGCTGGAAAGTAAGGGTTGGACTGACGTTGACCCCCAAGACCAAAAACTTTGTTTGATTAATCTCAAACAACTAACCCATCTAGCTGGACGGCTTTAGGATAGAAGGGAAGATGGGGGAGATGGGAAAGATGGGGGAGGGGATTACCGATGAACAATGAACCATCAACCATCAACCATCAACCATCAACCATCAACAAAGGACGAATGACAAATGACAAAGGAGAAATGACTAAACCCACCTTTCATTATCACGTCGCTATGCCTCAACCTCAATCTCATCTGTTTGAGGTGATGCTACAGGTGAATGGTTGGTCGGAATCAGTGCTAGATTTAAAAATGCCCGTCTGGACTCCGGGTTCCTATCTAGTGCGGGAGTATGCCAAACACCTACAGGATTTCCGAGTTGAGACTGGAAACCAGCCCTTACCCTGGAATAAACAGAGTAAAAATCACTGGCAGGTTCAAACTGGAGACGCTTCAACCATCGTTGTCCGCTACCGCGTCTTTGCCAATGAATTATCAGTCCGCACCAATCACCTAGATGCCACTCACGGCTATTTTAATGGGGCGGCGTTATTCCTGTTTGTCCCGGATTTTGAGCAACAGCCGATTCAGGTGACGATTGTACCCCCTAAATCCGATTGGCAGACAACTACACCCTTAGCCGCCGTCGAGGGTGCTGAGAATACCTTTGAAGCCGAGGATTTTGACACCTTAGTCGATAGTCCCTTTGAAATTGGCACACAACAGGTTTACGACTTTGAGGTTCTGGGGAAACCGCATCAACTGGCAATTTGGGGACAGGGAAATGCTGATCCCCAACGGATTATTGCCGATACGACGAAAATTATTGAGACAGAAGCTGAGTTATATGGGGGATTACCCTACGAACGGTATTTATTTTTACTGCATTTATCGTCCACAGGCTTTGGCGGTTTAGAACATAAAACCTCTTGTTCCTTAAATTATCCCCGTTTCGCGTTCCGGGCGAAAGATAAATACAATCGTTTCATGCAATTAGTCGCCCATGAGTTCTTTCACTTGTGGAATGTTAAGCGGATTCGCCCCAAAGTCTTGGAACGGTTTAACTATGAACAAGAAAGCTACACCACATCCCTGTGGTTTTGTGAAGGGACAACCAGTTACTATGATTTAGTCCTCCCCTTACGGGCAAAGATTTACGACAGTAAGACGTTTTTAGAGGGATTGGGGAAAGAAATTACCCGGATGAAACTGATTCCAGGGCGTTTGGTGCAACCCCTGAGTGAGTCCAGTTTTGATGCTTGGATTAAGTTATATCGCCGGGATGCCAATAGTGATAATAGCCAGATCTCCTATTATCTTAAAGGAGAAATGGTATCCTTCTTACTGGATTTGCTGGTGCGATCGCGTCATGGTAATCAGCGCTCCCTTGATGATGTGATGCGGCGGATGTGGCAAGAGTTTGGCGTCAAGGAAGTTGGCTTTACGCCCCAACAACTGCAAGAGGTGTTGGAGTCTGTCGCGGATACTGATTTAAGTGATTTCTTCCATCGCTACATTGAGGGGACAGAGGAATTGCCCTTCGATGAGTATCTCGAACCCTTTGGCTTAACCCTCACGGCAGTAGAAGATGAGGACTCTAAACCTTATTTAGGGGTAATTGTCAAGAGTGAAAATGGGCAAGAAATCGTCAAATTTGTCAACGCCACCTCTCCAGCGGGGATAGCTGGGGTGGATGCAGGGGATCAGTTACTGGCAATAGATGGTTGGCGAGTCAGTGCTGATCAATTATGCGATCGCCTAAAAGATTATCATCCCGGTGACACGATTCAGGTAACCGTGTTCCACCAAGACGAACTTTGTACCTTACCCGTTACCCTAGGCGAATCCCAACCCACCCGCTACCAGGTTGTACAGATTAAAAATCCCTCGGAGACTCAAAAACAGAATTTAGCCGGGTGGTTGAACACCCAGGGGGATTAAGCGCATACCCAGCAACTGTAGGGGCGCAAAGACTTGCGCCCGATTCAATGGTAAAATCTATTCCACCATTTTAGATTTTAGCTGTGTCAAGCCAATAGTCATTTAAGCCGTTAAAGAAAACTCTAACCTTTATGACGAGGGCTATGCGTCTGGAAACTGGGCGGGTTTAGTCTCATCTGGGTGAGACAAGAAACGATAATAGTGAAACCCGCCCCTACACAAAACTCAACCTTCCTCCTCCCTAATTTGTCCGATGCCTAAATCAGTGTTCTAGTCCCTGGCAAAATCACTGACCTGTAGTACAATCGATAACCATACCTTCCACCAGCCTTGACTGTCTAGTTTAAAAATGCATAAATTTCTGCCAATCGCTTACTTTCAAAACCAATTTCTTCCCTTCGATGATGCCAAAATTTCTATTGCTACCCATGCGCTGCATTATGGGACAGGCGCTTTTGGCGGATTGCGGGGGATTCCTGACCCCCAAAACCCTGAACAAATTCTCCTGTTTCGTTTAGACCGCCATTGTAAACGATTAAGTGACAGTGCCAAATATTTACATTACGACTTACCCGCTGATAAAATCAAAACTATAATTGTAGAATTCGTCAAAAAAAATCAAGTTAAAACCTCGTTTTATATCCGACCCTTTATTTATACATCCGATTTGGGAATTGCCCCCAGACTGCATAAGATTGAAAAAGACTTTTTCGTCTATGGATTAGAACTGGGTGATTATTTATCCCCAGAAGGGGTAAGCTGTCGAATTAGTTCCTGGTATCGTCAAGCAGATCACAGTTTACCCTTGAGAGGTAAAATTAGTGGCGCCTATATCACATCATCTCTAGCAAAAACAGAAGCGGTAGAATCTGGATTTGATGAAGCATTATTAATGAATGCTCAGGGAAAAATATGTGAAGCCTCCGGAATGAACATCTTTATGGTGCGGAATGGGCAACTGATTACGCCGGGATATGATCAAGATATTTTAGAAGGAATCACCAGAGATAGTATCCTGACGCTGGCAAAGGATTTAGGTATCCCCACAATCGAACGCCCTGTGGATAAATCAGAGTTATTTATTGCAGATGAAGCATTTTTAAGTGGAACGGCGGCTAAAATTACTCCAATTAAACGGATTGAGAATTATGAATTATCGAAAACGCGACCCATCACAGAGAAACTGAGAGATAAAATTACGGCAATTACGGAAAATCGCGATCCCAATTATCAAGACTGGGTGTATGTCGTTCCTCTAGGATAGAGTAAACATTAAAGTAGGTTGGGTAGAGCGTCAGCGAAACCCAACAGACTAAGCCCCTGGCGTTGGATGATGGAAAAATAAGACTCAGCCCAATTTAAACCGACAACGGTTATAGGCTTCCATCTGGCTTGTGTCTAACCCAATGGGACTCGTTATCCTAGATTAGCATGAAACAACTTTCGCTATTTGAAACCGATAAGACTACACCCCAATCCTCCTACTTACATCTTGAGGGTGAAATTCCGATCGATCTCCCCGAAGATTCCCTAATTTCTTTACAACGAAAACAACCTCTCAAAATCCATTCGGTTGGTTTTCAGCCTGCCAAATCAATTCCGGAAATCCCGCATTGGTTTTTAAGCAAGTATGGTACAGAACAATGTAAAATCTTAGAACCTTTTGCGGGTTCAGGAACAACAATTATTGAAACTTTATTACAAGGTGTATCAATTTATTGGCTTGACTATCATCCTCTAAGTCGCCTGATCTGTCGTGTTAAAACTCATTTATACGATGGAGCCGAGATTCTCGACTATGCCGAGCAAATCTTGAAAAATGCTTATACAGTCAAACATCCATTAGAAACCATCAATTTCGCCAATAAAGATTTTTGGTTCCAAAAACCTGTTCAAGCTGGATTAGAAAGTCTCCGAACGCAAATTTTTCAAGTTCCGGAAGCGATACAACCTTTATTTTGGCTGGCTTTTGCTTCGACTGTCCGCAAAACATCTGATATGAATGATGGCATGATTCTCGCCGCAAAACGAGCTAATTTTAAAGCCATTCCCCAGCGTTCTCGTGAAGATGTTTATCGGTATTTTAAAGACTATCTTGATCAAGCGTTAGAGGCAATTGGGGAATGGCAGTTTGTCTTGAATCACTCGTTGCAAAATGCCATTGAATTGACTTCAAAAACAGCTATTAATCTTACAGGTAATTGGCATTGTGATGCAGTTATTACTTCGCCGCCTTATATTAATGCAATTGATTACGTTTGGGCGTCTAAGTTTGAGTTACATTGGTTGGGCTTAGTGAGTAATGATCGCGCCAGACTTGATTTATATACTCAAGAAATTGGCACAGAAAGAATTCCCAGAAAAGAGTATTGCCAATTGGGTAAAACCGGAAATTCTTATCTGGATGATTTAATTGCTGATATTTATTACGGCACACAATATCAAGCGAGCAAAGGACAAAATAAGCTTCGAGCAAGAGTTGTTTATAAATACTTTATGGACATGAAAGCACATTTTTTAAGCTGCTTCAATCATCTTAATCCAGGTGGCTATTATTGCTTTGCTATTGGCGATATTAGTAAAATTTGCGGTGTTGAGATTCCAGTGGCTAAACTTTTAACGGAAATAGCTGAAAAAATTGGCTTTTTTAAAATATTTCAGTTTCATTTGTTGCTAAAGAATCGTCGATTAAATTTACCTAGAAATGTAAAGTGGGCGGGAACAATTAAGCATGATACTGTTGTTGTATTACAAAAAACGAGAATATGAATTTAGATAATACAGCAGTTTGCTCTGCTATGCGGTACATTGTCGATCCCCCTAAATCCCCCTTTTTAAGGGGGACTTTTATCTACTGTACTTTATTACAGCGCTTTGCGCTGTAAGGTAAGATTATAAGCTATAGCACTTGCCTAAGTGTAAACATTATTGAATAAAAAAACAAGTTAAGTTAAAAATTATTGAGAATACATAAAATTAATTGAAAATATCATAAAATGATTTTAAGGTTAATCAAACGGACGAATCAACGTTTTTTAGGAGAAAGCTGATGATAAAATTTCAATCATTATTAAATACGTTATTTGGTGGGAAGACTCTCCCCAGAAAATCAGACAACACGAACCCAGAATCAACCTTTATTGAAGATGATGATGCAGGACACCTGATTTCGTCCGCTCAAGGTCCAATCGCAGTGCCAACGATTAACACAATTGAGGGCAGTTTGTTTAATCCGGCAGATATCGATCTCTACCAACTTGAATCTGAACGTCAAGCCTTTTTGAAATTTAGTGTTGCTCAAAATCCCTTATTATCTGTATCATCTGTATCATCTTTGTCTTTGTTCTTATTTGATAAAATGGGCAAAGGACTAGCAGCAGGAAGCGGAGAAGTTGGGTTCAATTTTTCTGAAAACGAGACGTTCTATTTAGGTATAAGTGATGGTCTTAATCCACTAAATAGTGCCGGAGAGGTGCTGTTATCACCAGAAGGAGAGGTAAATACAGGAACTTTGACAGGTTGGCAAGATCCGAGAATTGTAATTCCTATATTTACTCATTATAAAATAGCAATAGAAATCGAGACATAGGCTGTTTATGAACCTGTGATCATTAAAAATTCGACTGTGGTTTAATATTAAGAATTGTCAAAGTCTCGTAGTGCGTTTAGCGAAGCCATGCCGCAGGCTTTGCATCTTGCTCGCTACTAATACCCAATTTAAATGCATGAAACTTACCCTTTTCCCCGATACCATCGCGCCAGTTTGTCAGGAGAAACTCTCCAAAAATACCCCAAAATAATAAGCTGATTAATTAGGGTGGTTTTAAGAATTCCCAATCGTTGCCAGCGTCGTCCTGATGTCAGAACCGATTCTGAAACAATCGTAATCCGTCCCTGTGGTTGCAAGCGACGAATGAATTCAAAATCTTCCATAATTGGTAAATTTGGAAAACCTCCTATATCATGAAAAACAGTCGCTTTTAAAAATAGAGCTTGGTCGCCATAAGGCATCGAAAAAAGCCGCGATCGCCAATTTACCAGTCGTTCAATTAGACGCAAGCCAAACTGTTGAGAATCAATGCCTAATTCAAACGCCCCCGCAATGGTTTGGGGTGCTTGCAGCGCTTGGCGGATTAAACGATCAAAGTTTGCTGGTAAACGGGTATCGGCGTGGAGAAAGAGGAGGATATCACCCGTCGCTGTTGCTGCACCTGCATTCATTTGACAGGCGCGACCGGGTGGGGTAGAAATAACCTGGACATTTCGCGATCGCGCTACACTGACGGTTTCATCTTGACTCCCCCCATCAACGACAATAACCTCCACATTGTCAGTATCTACAAGCCTCTCTAAGATAGAACCAATCGTACTCGCTTCATTTAAAACGGGAATAATAACTGAAATCGTTTCGGTTTTCATTACATTAGAATTACTTCTATTCTCTTTTGGCAAAATAAACGGGTGTTCTCACCTGCCCAAATCCTCGGGACGGTCAATATCATGGAGTATGGGCAGAGATGCGATCGCTAATCCCAAGCGATCGGCAATCTCGACGGTTTGTTGCCTAACTTGCGAGGTTCCCCAATCAATTCCCACAAAGAGTTCCGGAATTAACCGCCGCAAACCAATCAGATAATATCCCCCATCTTGTGCCGGTCCTAATACTAAATCATGGGTTTCCAGCCATTGAAATGCCTCAGCCATTATTTGAGGGTTTAAATCGGGGCAATCTGTCCCAATAATTACTACACCTGTCATTCCCGCCGTAAAGGATTTCTCAAATGCCGATACCATTCGTTTGCCTAAATCTCCCTCACTTTGTTGATAGTAAATCACATCAGCACCTAACCAGGCTTGCATTAACGGTTGATTCCCGCCAGCAAAATGAATTTCTACAGATACAGGATGAAATGCTTGTAGTTTTTTGGCTTTAGCCAGAGTATTTTCTGTCATCTGGCGTTGCAGGTTTGCTGCACCTTTCTCTCCTAGGGCGGGAATCATGCGTGTTTTGGTTTTTCCCGGTTCGGGATAGCGGGTGAAAATGATTAGCGTTTCTTTGACAGTAGCGGGATTCATTCGATTAAACTGATGTGCATCTAAATAAACGATAGTGAAATCGTTGTCAGGGCTGTGAGGTGTAGGGTATGCCAATTAAATGCATAACCGTTTCAGAGCTTACGCTTTCTTGGCATCTAAATCACCATTTGTAGGGACACGATACTATCCATGCATGTCAACTTAAGGTGAGAACTAATACTGGCAAGTGTTTCACCCTCATCCCCTAACCCCTTCTCCCACCCCCCTCGTTCCCCCCTACCCCCCTCATTCCCCCCTACCCCCCTCGTTCCCCCCTACAAGAGGGGGGAGGACAGAGGATGCTTCGCTTTTTTGGCAGGGGGGAGGACTAAGGATGCTTCGCTTTTTTTGCACGGGGGGAGGACAGAGGATGCTTCGCTTTTGTTGCATAGGAGAAGGGGAACCGGAATGATTAATGATAAAAGATGTAGCTGCCTATGTCTGGAATATAACACCTTTCTTGCTCCCCTCTCCCCAGGGTGGGAGAGGGGCTGGGGGTGAGGGGCTGGGGGTGA
>NZ_DS989873.1:77128-95376 GCF_000155555.1 Coleofasciculus chthonoplastes PCC 7420 | reverse complement strand
CACCAGTTGAGCTGCTGGGACCGATTCAGCGATTAAAGGCAGATGATTGAGCCACAAGCACAGGAGTATGCTGGTGAGAAAGCCTAGGGCTAGAACTCTGAATCGGTGGCATTTCATCAGCTGACGGTGTTACGCTGTACATCTGTGGACAAACACATCTGACGCGATAGCAATGCCTTCAACCGATAGGTTGAGAGTAAAGGGGACCGTCCCTCAAAGCACGAATCATAATCCTGGTTATCTCTCATGATCTGTCTTTACGATGAAGGCATTTATCTGTAATCGACTTGTTTATTATAGAAGTTAAAAGCCGAAAGATTTAAGGGGATGTTAGTTGTGTTACAATATGAGCCGAAATTACGCCTGCCAACAAGTGCTGAATTGCCTTGTTCTGATGATACGCCTGTGGATAACGAGAATCAAAATTTTATTCCCAACTTACTGTTATTTTTACTAAAGTTTATTTTTGGAAAGCGAACAGATTGGTTTTTTGGGGTGGATATGGGAATTTATCACACCACAGGAGTTAGTCCGTTGGTTCCTGTCGTTCCCGATGGCTTTTTGAGTTTAGGGGTTGAACGTCATCGGCAAGGTAGGCAAAGGAAAAGCTATGTAGTTTGGGAAGAAAATGGTGTTGTTCCGATTTTTGTCTTAGAGGTGGCATCGCGAACACCGGGGGGAGAATACGATACGAAGATGGGAATTTATGCCAAGTTGGGAGTTTTACATTATCTAGTTTATAACCCCGATTATTGGCAGCGAGATAGGCATCAACCTTTTGAGGTTTACCGTTTAGTAGATGGAGAGTATCAACTGCAAATTGGTGAACCTTACTGGATGCCAGAAGTTGGCTTAGGGATTGGACGTGCGCCTTACCAAGATGGTGAACTAGAGATTGAAGCGTTGTATTGGTACAACCAGCAGGGTGTCCGTTATTTAACACCTGAAGAACAATTAGCCCGTTATCAAGAACGTTTTGGAGAATTACTATAGCAATCCTAAATTGATTGTGGCAATTTTCAAAACTGAAACCCTTGCTATACCTTGATTTCAAGCCGTCTACTTGTTGCATCCTATTTAGGATTGCTATAGAAGATAGGGAAGCCTGATCACTTGTTTTCAGCTTATCCCAGTATCGGCTGTCAAGGAAGGCATGGGTTGGTTGTTTTGTGCCATTGAGTTGTCAGTTTTAGGAACTTGAGTTGGCACAAAAGTGAAACCTGTTGTTGTCGGTTTGCCTGTATAGTATGGATATTCAGATCATTGGCTAGGGCATGGTTGAATTTGGACAGGTTCCCTGCGCCTGTGTCACCTTCAACGAGAAAAGAAGGCAGTTTGGATTGGGTATCCCGGAGGCTTTGTTCAACAACCCCACGCTACTAACGTAGAGCGTGGAGATTGACGGACAAACGTCATTAATGTTGAATACCGCATTGAGCCTAAACCTGGTACAGACTCTTGAATGCTTCCCTAGTTCAAGTCATCTCTAAGACTTTTTGTCGAGTCGCTATAGAGACGCCCCACCGGGGCGTCTGTACAGGACATCTTGGTTTAGGTGGCGGGAAGGGACTAATTACTTTTACTCGGAGGTTTATCACCATGTTACGGGTACCAGTTCTCTCAAAATCGGGCAAGCCGTTAATGCCCACAAAACCTAGCCGTGCTAGACGTTGGCTAAAAGATGGTAAAGCAAAAGTAATACATACCGACTTAGAATGTTTTGCTATTCAGTTGACCTTTGAAACCCAAGAAAATACCCAACCTATAGCTGTTGGTATAGATCCAGGTAAACACTATTCAGGGATCGGAGTTCAATCGAGGCTCGTTACCCTTTGGATGGGACATCTGGTTCTACCGTTCAAGACGGTTAAAGAACGGATGGAATTACGGCGAGTCATGCGTCGAGCCAGACGGGGAAGACGGATTAACCGGAAGTTACCTTATGATCGACGTTGCCACCGTCAACGCAGGTTTAATAACCGCAGGCAAAACAAACTGCCGCCGTCAATTCGAGCCAACAGACAGCTAGAGCTACGGGTAGTCAAAGAGTTGTTTAATCTGTTCCCGATTAGCGCCATTCATTATGAGTTAGTCATGGCAGATGTTGACAGAACCAGTGGGCGCAAGTCGGCCAAGTCTGGTGTTGGATTCTCGCCAGTAATGGTGGGGCAAAAACAGATGCTTAACTGGCTGCGTGAATTAGCCCGAGTAACGACTCATAATGGATGGCAACGGGACGGAAATGGAACCAGTCAGCTTAGGCAGTGGTTAGGGTTAGCTAAGGACAAGAAAAACAAGGACCAACAGACACCAGCTACGCACGCAGTTGATGGTGTAACCTTAGCCGCGTTTGAGTTTACCAGATGGCGAGAATGGCACTCTGATAATGCCAAATATGGTAACTGGCAAGGCAGTGTCGAAGTTACGCCAGCACCATTTGCCATAATCCGTAGACCACCAATCAGCCGTAGACAATTACATTTGTGTGTCCATTCCATTGGGGGTAAGCGGCGCAAGTATGGTGGCACAGTTACCCGCCATGTAGAGACGCGCCATGGCGCGTCTTTACGAAAGGGCGACAAAGTTATAGCCGAAAAAGCTGGAAAAACTTACGTCGGTTGGTGTTCTGGAGACACCAAGACACAAGTTTCGGTCAGTGACGCCAACTGGAAACGGTTGGGACAATTCACTGCCAAAAAAGTCCAGTTGTTGCAACGAAGCACGGGGTTAATCGTCGTGCCTTCACCTGGACTGTCAAACCTCGCCACGTTGAGTAGCGAAGTTTGACCTCTATCCCTCTCCGGGTTACTTCGTTGAACCCGGAGTCTCACGAGGTAAAGCGATGAGCAGTCCTTTCTTTGAGCATTCAATCGGAGTAACGCGCCCCTACGTTGAGCCGATTCAATCCTCAAAACATCGGTATTGGTGGTTAGGATGGGTGAGTGTTTTCACCAGTCTTACTGTTTTTATCAGTCAGGATACTCCCCTGCTCGCCCAGATTACCCCAGATCATACCTTAGAGGCTGAGAGTTCTGTGGTCACACCCAATGCTCAAGTGCGGGGAGGATTAGCGGATTTAATTGAAGGGGGGGCAATCCGAGAGGCTAATTTGTTCCACAGTTTTCAGGAATTTAATATCGAAGCGGGACAACGGGTTTATTTTGCTAATCCAGTCGGAATTGAAAGGATTTTTAGTCGGGTAACTGGGAATAACCCTTCAGCTATTTTAGGGACATTGGGGGTTAATGGGGGGGCGAATCTGTTTTTCCTCAATCCCAATGGGATTATTTTTGGCGAAAATGCCCAGTTAGATATTCAGGGTTCCTTTGTGGCGAGTACGGCGAATTCTGTAGGATTTGAGGATGGCTCATCCTTTAGTGCCACGCATCCAGAAGACTCCTCATTATTAACCATAAGTGTACCCTTGGGATTGCAGTATGGACAAGAGCCGCCAGCAGGGGTGGTGAATGGGGGGAATTTAGCGCTTCCAGAGGGGGAGAATTTGACTCTGGTGGGGGGTACGGTGGTAAATTCGGGGCAAATATCAGCACCGGGAGGAACGATTAGTCTTACTGCTGTGCCGAGCCAAGGTTTAATTAATTTGGATTTAACTGGAGGAGTTACCTCTGTTGATTTGCCATTTAATCCTGATACAGGCGAGGTTCTGTCGGCTGCGTCAGGTTTAACCAGGTTACTGGAAAAGGCGGGATTGACTCCAGCTAATATCCCGATTGATTTTAATCTGGGAACTGTAGCCATTTTAGGTTCTGTAGATACGGCAAATCCTCTGGGTAGTGGCGGTGAAATTAACGTGACAGGGAATCGGATTCAACTACTCAATGGCGCGATTGATGCTAGCGGCGTTACTGGGGGGGAAATTAATCTCACCAGTACCTTTGTGGAAAATCGGGGACAGATTCGGGCAGATGGTGAAAGGGGCGGTAGTCTCAAGATTAAGGTTAGTAATTTTCTGGATACTGGGGTTCTCAGTGCCACAGGAAGTGCAGGGGATGGGGGAACCATTCAGGTGGATTATCAGGGAACGGTGATTCAAACCGCTAATGCGTTGACTGCTGTCACGGGAAGTGAAAAGGCGGGGAGGATTCGGTTTCAGGGGGGACGGGTTTTCACCACTTCTGGTAATCTCCAAGCACAGGGGGAGTTGGGGGGTGAAATTCAGTTATTTGGGCAGAGGTTGCAACTGTTGGGGACAGAGGTCAATGCTAGTGGGAATAGCGGTGGCGGTGCGATTCTGGTGGGTGGAGATTATCAGGGGAATACGGTTGGGGCGGAGAATGCCGACTATACTCTAGTGAATCATGGCACAAGGTTAGAAGCCGATGGGTTGAGGGTTGGGGATGGGGGGAAAGTAATTGTTTGGGCAGATGGGGAGACGGATTTTTATGGCAGTTTGACGGCGCGAGGTGGGGAATTAGGGGGAAATGGGGGATTGTTGGAGGTGTCGGGGAAAGGGAGTTTGGTGTTTGGTGGGTGGGGAGATGCGAGTGCGGCGAATGGGGTGGCGGGGGAGCTATTGTTAGACCCGAAGAATATTACGATTGATACAGGGGTGACGGAAAACTCGTTTCAATTATAGCAGCCCTAAATAGGTCGCAACAGATATAATAGTAATAATACATCCCTAGTAAAAAGACAAAAGATGAACATTATAGATGAATTGGCTAATTTTATCAATCAGACAAAAGAGACCAAAGAAATTAAAAGAGCCTTGGCGGTAAAAATGATTTTGGAAGGAAAATCTTATCGTGAAGTCAAAGAAATATTAAAAGTTTCTCACAGTTTTATCAGCCAATGGAAAAATCAAGCGCTTTTTCAGGGTGTAGAAAGTTTAAAGCTTCAATATAAAGGTAGAGCAGGTTACTTAAAATCTGAAGAAAAAGAGCAAACAATTCAGTGGTTGAGAGAACAAGATTATCTAAGATTATCAGACTTGCAGAAGTATTTGCAGGAGCAATATAATGTAGTTTTTGAGTCCAATCAAAGTTATTATAGCTTATTTAAAGAGGCTCAAGTGAGTTGGAAAAAGACTCAAAAAAAGAATCCGGCTAAAAATGATGAATTAGTCAAAGCTAAAAAAAAAGAAATAGAGGCAAGGCTAGAAAAATGGAAACCGGAAATAGAAGCTGGAAGCCGGACGGTGCTTATGCTTGACGAATGTCATCTGCTGTGGGGTGATTTGTTAGGTTATGCGTGGGGAAGAACAGATGCAAGAATAGAAGTCCCTCTCAAAAATGAAAAAGAAAGACAGACTTATTATGGGGCTTTAGATTATCAAACCAAAGAGTTTATAGTCAAAGAATATAAAAGTGGAAACAGCGAAAATACAATCGATTTCATCGAATATTTACAAAGGAAACGACCCGGGAAAAAATTATCGATATTTTGGGATGGTGCAACTTACCATGATTCCAAGCAGTTTCGAGAATACTTAAAGACAATTAATCAAGATTTATCAGAGGAAGACTGGTTGATAAGTTGTACAAAATTTGCTCCGAACGCTCCCGAACAAAATCCAGTCGAAGATATTTGGTTGCAAGTTAAAACTTTCATTAGACAATTTTATCATCTTTGCAGCTCTTTTAAAATAGTTAAGTGGTTATTTAAGTTTTTTGCTGATGGTCAAATATTCGATTTTCCCAAAATATTTCAGTATGGAAAATTGCCACAATCTATTTAGGATTGCTATAGTTGACCCCAATCCCGCGCCGGGAAATCGATTTGGGTTAGGTACTGCGGTACTGGCAAATAACAACATTGTGGTGAGTTCTCCATTCGACGATTTCAGGGTAACGGATGGGGGAGCCGTATACTTATTTGACTCGAACACTGGGGCGGTGCTTGGAAGTATTTATGGTGATAACCCAGGGGATAGGTTCGGCTCTGGTGAAATAACAGCGTTGAGCAATAGTAATTATGTTTTCGGTAATCCAGATGCAGATATTGGGGGGGTAGGGAATGCTGGGACAGTAATTCTGGCTGATGGCACCACAGGGGCGGAAATTAGCCGGATTTCTGGTACTAACCCAAATGATAATTTCGGGAATCGTGAAATAACAGCTTTGAGCAATGGTAATTATGTTTTTGGCAATCCAGAGGCAGATATTGGGGGGGTAGGGAATACTGGGACAGTGATTCTGGCTAATGGCACCACGGGGGCGGAAATTAGCCGTATCTCTGGTACTAACCCAAATGATAGATTCGGCGATCGTGCAATAACAGGCTTGATCAATGGTAATTATGTTTTCGGCAATCCAAGGGCAGAGATTGACGGGGTAGAGACTGCTGGGACGGTAATTCTGGCTAATGGCACCACGGGGGCGGAAATTAGCCGTATCTCTGGTACTAACCCAAATGATAGATTCGGCGATCGTGCAATAACAGCATTGAGCAATGGTAATTATGTTTTCGGCAATTTTAGGGCAGAGATTGACGGGGTAGAGAATGCTGGGACGGTAATTCTGGCAAATGGCACTACGGGGGCAGAAATTAGCCGGATCTCTGGTACTGAGCAAACCGATTTTTTCGGCTCTAATGACATAACAGCTTTGAGCAATGGTAATTATGTTTTTGGCAATCAAGAGGCAGAGATTGGGGGGGTAGGGGATGTTGGAACGGTGATTCTGGCTAATGGCACCACGGGGGAGGAAATTAGCCGGATCTATGGTACTAACAAAAACAATTCGTTCGGCTCTGGTAAAATAACAGTTTTGAGCAATGGTAATTATGTTTTTGGCAATCCAGCAGATATTGGGACGGTAGGGGATGCTGGGACAGTGATTCTGGCTGATGGCGTCACGGGGGCGGAAATTAGCCGTATCTCTGGTACTAACCCAAACGACTCGTTCGGCTCTGGTGAAATAACAGCATTGAGCAATGGTAATTATGTTTTCGGCAATTTTAGGGCAGATATTCAGGGGGTGGGGGATGCTGGGACGGTAATTCTGGCTGATGGCACCACGGGGACAGAAATTAACCGTATCTCTGGCACTAACCCAGACGATAGATTCGGCAACGGTGACATAAGAATCTTGAGCGATGGTAATTATGTTTTTGCCAATCCCAACGCAGATATTGGGGGGGTAGTGGATGCTGGGACAGTAATTCTAGCTAATGGCACCACGGGGGAGGAAATTAGCCGGATCTCTGGTACTAACCGAAACGATAATTTCGGCTCGGGTGGAATAATCGCCTTAAGCAATGGTAATTACCTGGTAGCTAGCCCCGCCGCCAACAATAATGCCGGACGAGTAGATATCGGTATCGCCAACCCCTCCTCCCTCAGCCGCAGTTATTTCCCAAACCGCAATATCACCCTCACTCCCGCCACAATTACCAAGATCACCAATACCGGAACCCCTGTCACCCTGCAAGCAAATAACGATATTACCGTTAACCAAGCCATTATTACTAATAATCCCACAGGTAGTGGCGGCGCTTTATCCCTAGAAGCCGGACGCAGTATTCTCCTCAATGCCGATATCACCACCGATAACGGCAATCTATCTCTGTTAGCCAATCAACCTCTAGCAGCAGGAGTGATTAATTCAGAACGAGATCCGGGTGCAGCCGAAATTACCATGAAACCGGGGACTACGATTAATACTGGTTTTGGCGATGTCACCCTTCAATTAGACACAGACGCCGGATTAACTTATAACAGCGTGGGTACGATCGCTCTGGAGAACATCAATGCCGAAACCCTCACCGTTGATTCCGCCGGAGCCATCCTCGGTAACGGTATCCTCACCATCAATGGCACAGGAATAACGACCTTAAATGCGGGTAACAGCGATATCATTCTGAATCAAAACAATGATTTTAGAACTCTTAGTATAAACGGAGGTCAAACTGTAATCATTAACGATCGCAATGATATTAACCTCAACAACTCCTTAGTCTTTGGCAATTTCAATGTCAACGCCAGAGGAGACATTACCAGCCAAGATATAGTTAACCCCAGCGGTTCAATCACACTCACCAGCACGAACGGTTCTATCGATACCACCCAAGGTACGCTCCGTACATTTTCCTTCGGGGTTGGTGGTGCGATCGCGCTTTCGGCTCAAGGTAATATTACCCTGGGCAATCTTGACGCTCGTGGGGTAAATGGTGGCGGTAATATTACACTCACCAGTCAAGGGAGAATTGCTGCAGCCAATGGTTTCATCCGTAGTAGTACCATGAGTCCTAGCAGTGATTCAGGTCAAGCTGGGGACATTACGATTCAGGCTGAATCCGTTTCCTTGACTAACACAATCCTATCCGCTTCTACCTTTGGTTCAGGGAAAGGAGGAACAATTACCATCAATGCCGGTGAATTCGTAGAATTACTCAATGACAGTCTAGTCCTAACCACAACAACAGAGAACGGCGATGCTGGAGACATAGAAATAACCACCAGCCAACTGAACATTTTTAACGGTTCACAAATTGGAACAGCAACAGTCAATCAAGGAGCCGGGGGCAATATAACCATCAACGCCTCAGACACCATCAGAATCGCGGGTACTTCCGCCGACGGTCAGGTACCCAGTGGTCTATTTACCGCCGCCCTTCCCGGCTCAACTGGAATAGCTGGAGATTTAGCGATCGCCTCTCAAACATTATCCCTGGAAAACGGCTCACAAATCTCTGCCCGAAGTAAAGGAGAAGGTAACGCCGGTCAAATTACTCTGACGATTACCGACAGGCTCATCGCCACCGATAGCAGTATCCTCACCGCCACCGATCAATCCGCAGGCGGCGCCATTAATATCACCGCTGCTGATATCCGACTCTGGGGCGACAGCGACATCACCACCAGTGTCTCCAGGGGGGGTGACAACGGTGGGAACATCATGATCACCGCTGACTCCATCCTGGCATTTGCTGATAGCGATATTCTAGCCTTTGCCCGTGATGGCAGAGGTGGGGATATCACATTGAATACTCCCATCTTCTTCGGCTTCGGCTATACCCCTGCAGCCAAAGGCACCGATCCAGCTACCCTAGATCATAACCAACGTGTCGATATCAATGCCGATGCCGCGATCGATGGCATCATTACCTTACCCAACCTCACGTTTATTGAGAATAGCCTCACCAATTTACCGGACAATTTCATCGACACTGATAATATAATTGCCAACAGCTGCATGGTTCGGACTAATCAGCCCAATGGCAGATTCACCATCACAGGCGCTGGAAACTTACCCCCGCGTCCCGGTGATTTTACCATGTCTCCCTATCCCACCGGCACCGTGCGGATGATTCCCACAGAAAGTACAACTCGCCCCTGGCAAAAAGGCGATCCGATTGTCGAATCCACTGGAGTCTATCGACTCCCTGATGGACGATTGGTGATGAGTCAGGATTGTTCTTAAATCCTCCGATCAACTCGATTGCTTAAGACGCGATGGTGAAGCGCCGCTGCGAAGCACAGATCGCAACAAAATCGTTTTATGTAGAAAAGTTTTGAAATTTTCAGAGTGCAATGAGGCAAACAAAAACCCCAGACAGGCTCTGGAGTTTTTATAAATCTTTTATAGCAGTAGACACATCGATTAGGACTTTCGGCACCATTGTAGAGACGCGCCATGGCGCGTCTGGAACATAAATGATGTGTCCTAACCGCCATGGCGGTTGCTATAATCAATATTTTATTGATTAAACATCTTGCTTTGTTTTATTCTTTTTGCGAGAAGACTCTCGTTTTAAAAATGCTCCAAAGCCTAGAGCTGTAGCTGAGCCAAGGATAGTCAGAGGCTCTGGAACTGGCTCTGGCTTCAATTGACCAAACAGCATCGTTTGGTTTGACATGCCTTCTTCAGTGATGAACTGAGTTACTTTGGGACCATCAATAGTATCTGAAAAGCCTAAAATCTGTAGCTGAAATTTCTTTCCATTATAGGAAATCGTTTCTTCACCTATAGCGCTGGGAATATCAACGACATCAGGACATACCGTGGAGCCTTGAGGATCACAGGGAGTCTCGTTAAGAGTTTCATTGTGAGCGAAATCAAATGTAAAGCCTTGACTCACTTGCCCATCGATATCTAGATTCAATGTCAACGTAGCACCTAGGAAGTCGCCTTGTGTAATCGGGAAGTTGTCATGAGTAAATGTGCCAAGTTTGAAGACTTGAAACGTTGTGTCATCTACTTCGACGCCACCGTTGCCATCGAAAACGTATGAACTTTGATCACTAGATGTGTTAGCCGGATTTCCCCAAGAGATAGTGTTCCCGTTATTCATAACGTCAGCAGCAGTTCCTTGAGGATTTGACCAGGTTCCTGATGTGGTTACAGTGGCAGCATTAGCGACATTAGTATAACCCAACGCCAAGGTAGCAAAGGCAATAGTTCCCAGAGTTTTATTCAGATGTTTCATTGATTTCAAATTATTAGATTCCAGTCATTACTTCCATAATACAAGCCAGGTTTATGTAAGGATATACCCTTATCTGCAAATTTAATGGCGTAAATCAACAAGGCACTTGGCAAGATTCGGACAATCAGATTGCAGAAAACTGCAAAGTTTGTGGTCTATCTGTGCGTGAAGCTCTCGCTATCGCGTTAGCGAATCGCGTCATGGTGTCTTTTAAAGTTACTGATTTTTAAAAGCAGAATATCGCTCTCCTTCCCTATTGAATTGTTGAATATTTTGGGTTAAACTTAGTCAAGAATAGGATTGTAATAGGGGGCTATACAGCTTACTAAAAAAAGTTATTGAAAGAAGCGACAGTAGTCAACTTTTGACTTTTGACTCCTCTCGTAGCGCTATAAGCTGTTCGGCATTTAAACCTTCCTTAATGTCAATAATGGCGAAATCCTTGTACTGTGAGCATCTTGCTCGCTACCCATTCCCAATTAAAATGCATGACAGCTTAGTGGTTAAGGTGCGTTACGCTTCGCTAACACACCCTACAAATAGAGGCTTTGCGTAAGTCCTACCAATGAAATTATCAAAGCTCAACCCAATGTTTTTGGGCGTCGTCTGAGGCAATGCCAGGATTCTGAAGTCCGGAAGAACTATAATGTTACGATGACCAATGACCAATGACCAATGACCAATGACAAATGACAAATGATGCTTTCCTCGCCTTTAGTGTTGACCCTGCCACCCTCAATTCAACTCAGCGATGACCAGTTTTTTGAACTGTGCCAAATCAACCATGATTTGCGATTAGAACGTAACCTCAAAACCGGAGAAATTTGGATTATGACGCCAGCGGGGGGAGAAACAGGAAATCGCAATTTTTCCCTAATCGTTCAACTTGGTTCATGGGTAAAACAGGATAAAACCGGGATTGGGTTTGACTCTAGCACCGGATTTCGGATTCGAGGAGCCACCAAAGATCCCATGTCACCGGATGCGGCTTGGGTGCGATTAGAACGCTGGAATGCTTTAACCCCGGAACAGCAGCAAAAATTTCCGCCGATTTGCCCGGATTTTGTGGTGGAATTACGCTCTCCCAGTGATACATTGAAATCCTTACAAAAAAAGATGGAGGAGTGGGTACGTTTGGGCATCCAATTGGGTTGGCTGATTGACCGTAGTGGTCGCCAAGTTTATATTTATCGTCAGGATGGTTCTCAGGACTGTTTACAGAATCCGGAAACCCTATCTGGCGAGATGGTGCTTCCAGGTTTTGTATTAGACATGAGTGAAATTTGGTAGGAATTGATAGCTTGCACTTGGTTAATAGATTGTCCAGATTCTTACCTAATTTATAGTTCGATAGCCTCTTGGCATACATTCTCAGCAATGAGTGGATTTAAACCCCGAGTCGTCGTAATGTCTACCTTACTGTTTAAGTAAGACTCTAAATCATTGATCAATCCGCCGGGAAACCAAGCACTCGTGCAGTTTCGATCATAATCAATCAAAAAATCAATATCGCTCTGTTCGGTTGCTTCCCCTCGTGCCACAGAGCCAAATACTCGAACACTGTGAGCGCCATGTTTGGTAAAAATGGCAATTAGTTCATCCCGGCGATCGCGCAAGTCTTCAATGGTTTGGATTGCTGTTGAACAGCCCATATTCATCGCATTATCGTTGATAATGTTATCCATTATACTCAACGATTAAGTATGCCCGACAATGTTTTTGGTTTTCCTCTCTATTGGGCGCGATCGCATCCTATTGATCAGGATGACAACATCACAAATCCTGTAGGGGCGCATGGCGTGCGCCCGGTTTCACCGCAAAATCTATTCCACAATTTTAGCTGTGTCACGCCACTAGTTTATGAATCAAACAGATGAAGCTGTTATGCATTTAAATTGGGAATGGGCAATGATCAAGATAGTTGCACCACAAGGATTTCGCAGTTCCTAACATTATGGTTTAAATGCCGAACAGTTTAACACGCACAGGACGACACAAAGTGCGATCGCATCCCATTGATGAGGATGACCCTATCACAAATCCGTAGGGGCGCACAGACGTGCGCTCTGACTGAATGCTCGCGCCCCCAGTCATGGACTTTCCATCTGCATAAAGCGATTTGGCGGTGATATCGGGCGCAGATGGGTGCAGTAAAAGGGCGCACACTGTGCGCCCCTACAATTCTAATCCACCTTGCTTAGGTGTGCCGAGCCACTACAGCAACTATGGCGGGAGAAACTTTCTTTTCATATATCCCAGTTAGGGCAATCAATGAGCCGCATTGGTGTCAAGCCCCGATTTAATTTTCGAGGCTGCCATCCTGCCACTCTTTTCTTATGAATCGGTTCTAGAAAACAACAATGTCACTAGCGGATAAATTCAGTCCACTGGAGAGCTTCGCAATTTGTACTTGTGCGCTCCTACCTGTGCCATCAGTATCAAAGAAAAGGTCTCCTGTCGATTTATTATAGATAAAGCGATCGTTACTATCTCGAGCTCTTGAACCGAGGGTGAATTTACTAGAATCCAGTGTGCCTCGCCGCAATCGACCACCAAAGCCTCGGTCATCTACTCGGATCAGGTCACGATGCACATCGAAGTCACTGATAGTATCAATCCCTTCGTTTTTGGAATTGAAGGTAAACCAGTCATTTCCGGAACCGCCAGTTAGCTTGTCATTTCCGGAACCGCCAGTTAGCACGTCATTTCCATCACCGCCAACTAACCTGTCATTTCCGGAACCGCCAGTTAGCACGTCATTTCCATCACCGCCAACTAACCTGTCATTTCCGGAACCGCCAATTAGCGTGTCATTTCCGGAACCGCCAACTAACAGGTTATCAGCACTGTTGCCGATAATCGTGTCATTTTGCGAGGTGCCAGTGACATTGATAAAGTTCTCAATAGTGAATGTTGCTTTACCAATCCCAGGAATTCCATTAACGGTTAGATTATTGGCTGATAGGTCTATATCTAACGATGTACTCTTACTTCTCCCGGTAGAACCATCAATCGCATTGGCTTGTCCAGTGGCTCCAATGATTTTTTCAATGAATTGAATCTGGTCAGTACCAGCACTGCCTTTGTTTATGACACCGACAGATTCTAAAGTAATGGCTTGACCAAGATTACTGTAGTCAGCGGTATCAATTCCCGTGCCACCATTTAAGGTATCGTTACCGGAACCACCCCAGAGCCTATCGTTACCGGAACCACCCCAGAGCCTATCATTTCCTCTACCGCCAATTAGCCTATCATTTCCTCTACCGCCAATTAGCCTATCATTTCCTCTACCGCCAATTTTTACAACCATATCACTTGATCCTTATGTGATCCTTATGTCAATGAATTGTTTACTGAGCCATTGCGTAAATCCGCTAATTTATAAGCTACCAGCAATGTTTAGATAATGCATTAGCTTTTTCTGCCAATTTGATGGCGTAAATCAACAAAGCTCTTGGCACAATTCAGCCAGTCAGATTGCACAAAACTACATATCAGATTGCACAAAACTGCATTATGGCTGGCGGCAAAAACCGAAAACCCTGAGCCATCAATACTTTGAGAGGTATTCTAAAATGCAACGTCTTTACCAGCTCCCAGAACACCAGTAAGAGACGTTCCACGGTCACGTCTCTACAAACCGCTATTAGTGAATCGGTGCTCTAGGAAATCTGGTAAAATCTGACAAAATCGGACGCAAGCATACCGGAAATTGGGAATCCGACAAGGGAATGAACGTCACCTGACGACGACAATTGATAATTGATAATTAATAATTGATAATTGACCAATGATACTACCGTTGGCTGTACCATTAGCACTGGGAAATACCTATACATTAGCTCAATCGTCTCCACCTCCTGGAATAACGATTCCAGGAGGTGCACCAGAAACCCTGGAACAAACCATTCCCAATCCGACGGATTTATCCCCTCCTTTACCAGAGGAAACCCCCCTATCCCCACCTCAACCCAATCTACAACTCCCTGAGATTCCCCAACCGCCTCAAGTTCCCTCTTTATCTCCGGAACGCTTCCGGATTAATCAAATAGAAGTTCTCGGCAGTACCGTATTGCAATCAGAAATCGCCGAATTAACCCAAGCCTATCACAACCAAGACGTAACCTTTGACACCTTACTCGAACTGCGCCAACAGATTACTCAACTGTATATTCAACAGGGCTATGTCACCTCTGGCGCCTTTTTACCCAAACAAGATATTAGTGATGGGATGATCCAAATTCAAGTCGTTGAAGGTGAAATTGAACAGATTCAAATCCAGGGATTAAACCACCTCAAAACCGGATATGTGCGCCGTCGCTTGGAATTAGCCACCGATACCCCTTTCAATCAGCATCGCCTGGAAAAAGCTTTACAACTGTTGCAACTTGACCCCCTGATCAATCAAGTTAATGCTGAATTAATCGCCGGTAGTGGTTCGGGCAGAAATATCTTACTCCTAGACTTGCAAGAAGCACCACCCTTTCACGCCGGTATTTCTGGTGCCAATAATCAAGCTCCCAGTATCGGTTCAGAACAAGCCCATCTATTGATCAGCCATGATAACCTATTCGGATTAGGCGATCGCGTGACTGCTGAATACGGGTTCACCGAAGGATTAGACTCCTATCGTTTCAACTACGGGATTCCCATCAATGCCCGTGATGGTACAATCAGCTTCAGCTACAGCAATAGTGACAGTCGGATTCTGGAAGCCGGCTTTGAAGAATTAGGCATCAACAGCGAATCCCGCACCCTATCGGTAAATTTCCGTCAACCCATCGCGCGATCGCCTACAACTGAATTTGCCCTGGGTGTCAGTGTGGATTGGCGTCGTAGCCAAACCTTCTTACTTGATGATATCCCCTTTTCCTTCTCCCAAGGACCAGAGGATGGCGAATCCCAAGTTACCGTACTTCGCATCTTTCAAGAATGGAGCGATCGCACACCTAACCGCATCTTAGCAGCTCGCTCTCAATTTAGTCTCGGACTAGATGCCTTTGATGCCACAATTAATAATACAGGAACCGATGGGCGATTCTTTTCTTGGTTAGGACAATTTCAATGGGTGCAGCGATTATCACCCAGAACCGTACTCCTGGCAGAAATCAATACTCAACTCACTCCAGATGCTTTACTCTCCCTAGAACGATTCGGTATGGGCGGTGGAGATAGCATTCGAGGGTATACTCAAAATCAATTGGTTACTGATAATGGCATTTGGGGGTCACTAGAAGTCCGGATTCCCCTAACCTCAAACCCCAATCAATTACAACTGGTGCCTTTTTTCGATATCGGTACAGCTTGGAATAATCAAGATGATGACCCCCATGCCAACACCCTTGCCAGTTTAGGATTAGGATTAAATTGGCGCATAAATTCCGATTTAGATTTGCGTTTAGACTATGGCATCCCCTTAATTAAAGTCAATCAACGGGGGGATTCACTGCAAGAATCGGGTTTCCACTTTTCCCTGGATTATCAGCCCTTTTGAGAAATTAGTTATTCTAACTTAGCACTTATTCAGCCAGCCCTAAATAGGATGGTTATAGCTTCAACGCCGCTGCATGATGACGAATGTGGTCTTCCACAAACGAGGAAATGAAATAATAGCTGTGATTATACCCTTCCTGGAAGCGTAATGTTAAAGGAACTCCGGCTTTTTCACAAGCTTGAGCAAAGATACCCGGAAGCAATTGCTGCTTTTCCAAAAAAGGATCGGCTGTCCCTTGATCAATAAGAATTGGGCGCTTATATCCCACAGTTAACACTAATTCGCTAGCATCATAGATGTCCCAATTTTCTTCATCCTCACCCAAATAATTTGTAAATGCCTTTTTTCCCCAAGGACATTGTGTTGGTGCAGCAATGGGAGCTAACGCAGAAACAGATGTATATTGCTCAGGGTTTCTTAAAGCACAAATCAGCGCCCCATGACCCCCCATGGAATGACCAAAAATCCCCTGATGATCAATTTGAGCCGGGAAATGTTGGGCAATAATTGCTGGCAATTCCTCAACGACATAGCTATACATTTGATAATGTTCTGACCAGGGTTCTACTGTCGCATCGACGTAAAAACCCGCGCCTGTACCGAAATCCCAGTCGTCATTTTCTCCAGGAATTCCCGTATCACGGGGACTGGTATCTGGTGCCACCAGCATTAATCCGTACTTCGCCGCAAACTTCTGCGCCCCAGCTTTTGCCATAAAATTTTCTTCAGTACAGGTTAAGCCAGAAAGGAAATAGAGAACGGGGACTCGTTCAGATTTGGCTTTAGGCGGTTGGTAGACAGCAAACCGCATTTTACTGTTGCAGGTTTGAGAGTGATGGGAGTAAAAGCCAACTGTACCACCGAAGCATCGATTTTCTGAGATAATTTTAGGGGCTGTGGACATAAATTAATTGTGTAGTGAGCAGCAGTAGATGTGGCTTTTTAAGTCGGCTGTTTTGATACCTGACGCACAACCCATACCCGCAAGAAGGCTAATAGTCGCTATTGATCCAATAAAGCATGAAGCAAGCGTCAGTCCTGTTCTATTCTCCCACAGACAGGGGAACATCGTCTGCTTTAGATTAGTGATTATTATGAATCGCTGCTCAGGGGATCAAGTTGTCACAGGTTGAGAAAACTGCTAAGGTATCCGCGATCGCTCATCTCGAAAAATTTTTCCCTATCCCTTACCTACCCTAGCTTTCGATGAAGTGATAGGGAAAGCGCGATCGCAGGAGAGCGAGATGGTCTAGAATCGAAGCACAATCTGGATTGTGCGGCTATAGTAGAGTAGATTTACCTTGAATTCTAGACCTAAGGTAGCTTAAAATACCCACCTGGAAAAATTCTATCCCTCCTCCCAGGCTTGGCAGAGGGGATAGGGGTGAGGGCGAAACCTGTCTGTCAATTCCGAGCATTTGGGTTTAAGTTGATACCAATATCAGGAACTATAGAAATTCTTATAACCCTGGTGATACTGCCTAGAAACGTTTTAAAATCCTTGGGGATGGACAATTGAGCCTTTCTCGTTTTCAATTAGAAAACGGAGAACAGCCAGAGAACCCCCCCAATAGACTCAATGATGTATAAACTCATAAGGAGTCAAGTTTCACCAACGGCAGTCAGCCTGTATCAGTGACAATGAGTGGTAGTTCAGTTTTAAATGTGAGGTAAGAGCGATGAGTGATGGTATGGCATTCCTAACAGGGGCTGCCTTTGCGGGGGTAGCGGTTCTGTTTATGATGAAAGGCGGAGACAGTCTTGGCATTACCAATGCCCCTCCCTCTCAAACCGCTCAACTTCCACAGAGCAATTCTTATAATCCCTATAATCCGGCTTATGGGCAGAACCCGCAAATGCCAGTTCAGACAACACCGGGTTTTGCAGGTAATGATTTTGAACAGCAACAGGTTACAGTAGAACGCTTGAAAGGCATGCTGGAACAGCAACGCGCCGAAACGGAACAGCTAAAAGCTCAAATGCAAAATCAGCAAGCGTTGATTGACAATCTTATGGGACAAACTAATCCCAATAATCCCAATAGTTTCATACCCCCTCGGATTGAAGCAGCGCCCCCTGTAACTCCTGTGCAGCAGTCTGAGCAAGATAATTCGATTATTTCCGGCTTGGTTTGGGGATTGGGTGGTATGGCGGTAACGATTAGTGGTGGTGTTGTAGTTGTGGGATTATTAGCAGTGCTGTCGCGACAACAACAACCCCGTCCACCTCGGACGACTTACGTTGTCCCCCATCCCTACAATGCGCTTCCTTATGCCCCCTCAGCTAGGCGGCGCACTGAAGTAATACCGCCTCCTCTTGATGATAGACAAGTGGACTATGTGGAATATGAGCGTTAGTCCAA
>NZ_DS989873.1:69980-76528 GCF_000155555.1 Coleofasciculus chthonoplastes PCC 7420 | reverse complement strand
GGGTTTCGGTGGGGGAAGACCAAGTGATTTATCAGCTTAAGCCCACTCAAGATCCCCTGAAGGCGACTCAAGACTTGCTGCAAGCCACTCAAGATCCTCTCCAAGCCACTCAAGACTTGCTGGAAACGCCAGAACCGCCCCTAGACACAGAAGTAGAACCGGATCTGGACACACCCGACAATCCGTTAAATTCACCATCTGACGATCCGCTCAACCCAACCGATGAACTGCTCAACCAAGATGAGCAACAAGGACAAATCTATGCCACACTCCGGGTTTATGATCCAGACTTGGTGAACACGCTTCAGGAACAAGAGATTGAATTTTTTGCTGCGCCTCCTCCCAAAAATGGTTGGTTACTGAGTCTGTTAAGTTGGGTGGTTCCGCCGCTAATCCTCGTTGCCGCCTTTCAGTTTTTCCTGCGCCGCAATGACAGAGACGCTGAAGGTGCGCTTTCGTTTAGTAAAAGTAAGGCAAAGGTTTATGTAGAAGGAGAATCGGCTAAAATTACCTTTGCTAATGTCGCGGGGGCGGAGGAAGCCAAGACAGAATTAGTGGAAATTGTCGAATTCCTGCAAAACCCCGATCGCTTTACCGCAATTGGGGCGCGAATCCCTAAAGGGGTACTGCTGGTGGGACCTCCAGGAACGGGGAAGACACTCTTGGCAAAAGCGGTAGCTGGGGAAGCCGAGGTTCCCTTCTTTAGTATTTCTGCTTCGGAGTTTGTGGAACTATTTGTGGGAACCGGTGCGGCGCGGGTGCGGGATTTGTTTGATCAGGCAAAAAAGAAGGCACCCTGTATTATTTTTATTGATGAATTGGATGCGATCGGCAAATCTCGGAGTAGTGGGAATTTCCATAGTGGCGGAAATGATGAACGGGAACAAACGCTCAACCAGTTGCTTACAGAAATGGATGGCTTTGCGGCTGGCGATGCGACGGTGATTGTCCTCGCCGCGACAAACCGCCCCGAAAGCTTAGATCGTGCCTTGTTACGTCCAGGACGCTTTGACCGTCAGGTATTGGTTGACCGTCCTGATTTAGCTGGACGTAAAGAAATTTTAAGCATTTATGCCCAAAAAGTCAAATTAGGCGAGGATGTGGATCTGCACGCGATCGCAACTCGGACACCTGGGTTTGCTGGGGCGGATTTAGCCAATCTAGTCAATGAAGCCGCCTTATTAGCCGCCCGCAAGCGACAAGATACCATTGCTCAAGCCGACTTTGCCGAAGCCATTGAACGAGTCGTGGCGGGGTTGGAGAAGAAAAGCCGGGTTCTCAGCGATGTCGAGAAAAAGATTGTCGCTTATCACGAAGTTGGTCATGCTTTAGTGGGTGCGTTAATGCCAGGGAGTGGTAAAGTCGCGAAGATTTCCATTGTGCCACGGGGAATGTCTGCGTTGGGATATACACTGCAACTCCCCACAGAAGACCGTTTTTTGATGAATGAAGCGGAACTTCGCGGCGATATTGCCACCCTATTAGGAGGACGCGCCGCTGAAGAAATTGTCTTTGGTAATATCACCACAGGGGCGGCGAATGATTTGCAACGCGCCACAGAGTTAGCTGAACGCATGGTCACAACTTATGGCATGAGTAAAGTTTTGGGTCCTTTGGCGTATAATCAGGCTCAAGGCAATAGTTTTTTGGGCAATAGTGGCGGAAATATACGCCGGAGTATGAGTGATGAAACGGCAAAAGCGATTGATGTGGAAGTGCGAGAAATTGTGGAAAACTCTCATCAGAAAGCCTTAGCGATTCTCAATCACAATCGCGATTTACTCGAAGAAATTGCACAACAGATATTAGCAACGGAGGTGATTGAAGGGGAAAATTTGCAAAATCTGCTGCAACAAGTGCGCCCAGCGGATAATTTTGTCGCCTTGGAGAATAATCGTGTAGCTTCATAGGGGAGATGGGGGAGCAATGTAGAGACGTGCCATGGCGCGTCTGGGAGATGGGGGAGCTGGGGGAGATGAGGTAGAGATTTCCTAATCAACATAAGACATAAGACATAAGACAAATGACGAAATCTCTCCATATTCTAAATCGTCTCAGTTTTGGTGTTCGTCCCGGTGATATTGAACAAATCCAATCGATGGGGATTGAGGCTTATATTCAATCTCAACTTTCGCCAGACTCCATTCCCGAACCTCCGCAAATAACTCGCCAGCTTAATCAATGGCGTACTCTAAAACTGACTCCAGTTCAATTACTCAGACAGTATAAACCTCGCCGCCAAAAACAGCGTTCAGAGGAGGAACGTCAGCAAGCTCGCCAAAAAGCTAAACAACCCTTACAGCAAGCAATACAGGCGCGATTACTGCGTGCGATCGCCAGTCCTCGGCAATTGCAAGAAGTAATGGTAAACTTTTGGTTTAATCACTTTAATGTTTTTGCCAGAAAAGAAGATATTAAATTCTGGGTTGGTGCCTATGAACAGCAAGCCATTCGACCTTATGCCCTGGGTCGTTTTCGGGATTTGCTAGCCGCAACAGTTCATCATCCGGCAATGTTGGTTTATTTAGATAACTGGCGCAATACTGCCCCCAATAGTCCGGGTGCAAAGGGGAGATTTCGCGGTATTAATGAAAATTATGCCCGTGAATTGATGGAACTTCATACCTTGGGTGTTGATGGCGGCTATAGTCAGGATGATGTAATTGCTTTAGCTTATATGTTAACCGGATGGGGTTTGGATCTGGATGAGAATAAGGGGGATAGTAATGGCTTTTATTTCGATATAAACCGCCATGACTATAGTGATAAACTATTTCTAGGTCAACGGATTAAAGGCAGTGGCGTAGCGGAAGTGGAACAGGCGATCGATAGTTTAGCGAGTCATCCAGCGACTGCCCGTTATATTAGTTATAAACTTGCCCAATACTTTGTCGCCGATGACCCACCTTCCGGTTTAGTGAAGCGGCTGGCTAAGGAATTTTTGCAGACAGAGGGGGATATTCGCGCTGTCTTAGACACCCTTTTTCAACGTCCTGAGTTTTGGCAGGTAAATGAGTATGGTCGTAAATTTAAGACACCCTATGACTATATTATTTCGGCTGTCCGGGCGACGGGGACAAAAGAGCCAAATTTAAAGCGAATTTCGGGTACGTTAAATCAACTGAGTATGCCGCTTTATAACTGTTCCACTCCTGAGGGCTATAAAAATATTCAAGAGGCTTGGTTGAGTCCCGATACGATGCTGCGGCGGGTCAGTTTGGCAACGGCGATAGCCCAGGGACGCTTGGGTGATAATCAATCAGTGGATGCGAGTCAACTTCTGAATACATTAGGTGATAGTATTTCGGCTCAAACTAAAATGGAGATTGAGAATAGTCCCGAAAAGTTACGGGCAGCTTTAATTTTAGGAAGTCCCGATATGATGTATCGATAATGACTCAATTAAACTCGGTAACAGTCAAGGAAAGAATATGGGGAAGAAGTTACATCGAAAAAGAAAAAACAACGGCATCTAAAAAAGTATATACCAAATCTGGGTTAGCATCCCCGTTATAACCTAGTCCGCGCAGGCGCACTTTGTTTGTGTAGCAGCGATTTCAATCGCCTCCTCTTGCTAAAATTGTGGAATGGATTTGACCATTGAATCGGGCGCAAAGCTTTGCGCCCCTATGGTTTCCAGGTTAATGGTTAATTCATATTGCCAAGGGTGTGCAACACCACTACAATTGACTGGTTATTTTAATAATTTATAATTTAATGAACAAGAATTCTCTAAAATTACTACTTATTTCTAGTCCCGTGGGTCCCTTGGGTCCGGGATTGACGGGCGGTGTTGAATTAACGTTGCGTAATGTTGCTAGCGATTTAGTCAGACGCGGACATCAGGTCACCATTGTAGCAACACAAGGGTCTACGGGTTGGGGTATGCCTCTGGTGGAAATTAGCGGAACGGTGCAAACTAGCGCTCAAACACAAGCACGAGATACACCGATTATTATTCCCCCAGCTTCGGTTTTGGCGGGGTTTTGGGATTATGCACGGCAAGTGCAATTCGACTATGATTTAATTGTCAATTTTGCGTATGATTGGCTGCCCTTTTATGTAACGCCGTTTTTTTCTCGTCCTGTTGCCCATTTGGTGAGTATGGGTTCTATCTCAGAAGCGATGGATGAGATAATTGAGCAAGTGGTGATGGCGTTTCCGGGTACAGTGGCGGTTCATTCTCATGCACAGGCGGCTACGTTTACATTTGGCGATCGCTGTCGGTGTCTGGGGAATGGTATTGATTTATCATGCTATAATTTTTGTCCAGAACCTGAACCGTGGTTGGCATGGATGGGGCGAATTTCCCCAGAAAAGGGGTTAGAGGATGCAGTGGCGGCGTCTCATAAGACGGGGATTCCCCTGAAAATTATGGGAGTGCTGCAAAATCAGGACTATTGGCAACAGATTTTGCGGGATTACCCGAAAGCGCCGATTGATTATTTAGGGTTTTTCTCGACGAGTGAATTGCAGGAACACTTACGCCAATGTCGGGGATTATTAATGACGCCGCGTTGGGTAGAAGCCTTTGGCAATGTGGCAATAGAAGCCCTCGCCTGTGGCGTGCCGGTGATTGCTTACCGTCGCGGTGGACCGGCGGAAATTGTCGAGGAGGGGAAAACGGGGTTTTTGGTAGAACCGGATTCTGTGGCGGGATTGGTTGAGGCGATTAACGGATTAGATAGGATTAACCGCTATACCTGTCGTCAACAAGCCGAAGCCAAATACTCGACCCAGGCGATGTGCGATCGCGTGGAGCAGTGGTTGTACACTATTTTGATGGAATGGGAAAAGAGAACTTGACCAGTAGGGGTTTGGTAACCAAACCCCTACTCACTTGCAGGATATCAATCTTCCACCTTCATCGCCTTCGCCAATTCCGCCGCGACTAAAGGTCGAGAAAACTGCGGCGGAGGTAACTCACCTTTACGCAACAGTTCCCTTACCTTGGTTCCCGATAAGTGAATGCGTTGATCTGGAGTGCTGGGACTTGTCTTGGCTGTTGCCATTGTCTCCGTCACTTCGCAGTAAAAGGCGTGTTCAAATTTTAGCGGAATAATCCCCAATTCATCCGGCTCAAACTCTTCAAAGATATGCTGAGCATCGTAGGTACCATAATAGTCACCCACACCTGCATGATCCCGCCCCACAATAAAGTGAGTACAACCGTAATTCTTACGCACGATCGCGTGAAAAATTGCTTCCCTTGGACCCGCATAGCGCATAGCGGCTGGGTTAATCGCTAAAATTACCTGGTTTTGGGGGAAATAGTTATCCATCATAATTTCATAGCAACGCATCCGCACATCGGCGGGGATGTCATCGCTTTTGGTTGCACCAACTAAGGGATGCAGGAATAAACCATCAACAATTTCCAAGGCACACTTAATAATATATTCATGCGCCCGGTGGATTGGATTTCGGGTTTGGAAACCCACCACCGTTTTCCATCCCCGTTCTTTAAACAACGTCCGAGATTGAGCCGGATCAATTTGATACTTAGGAAACAGAGGATGGGGATACCGTTGCAATAACCAAACTGGACCGGCTAGATTCACGTCTCCTTGGTTATAAACCACCTTGACACCGGGGTGCTTCTCCTCATCGGTGCGGTAAACATTCATCGCTTCCCGCTTTTTGTCATAGCGATATTTTTGCGTGAGTTCTAAAACGCCAACAAAGCGCCCATTTTGGTCATCCAGACGCACTAAGTCGCCTTCCTTTAATGGTTCAGCAACGTCCTCATTAACGGATAGAGTAACTGGGATAGACCAAGGTAAACCATTCGCCAGACGCATATTATCCACGACTGACTCATAATCCCCTTGCTCCATAAACCCGGTCAAGGGACTAAATCCACCGATCGCGATTAAGTCTAGATCAGATGCTGCCCAGGCATCAAGTTGCACCCTGGGTAGGGAATCCGCTTTCTCTAAAAATTCAGATCGCTGTTGTTCTGAGGCAATACGATTGATAAGTTGACCCCCATGAGGGGCGATTCCATCCGAATGCTTACTCAATGTCTTTTCCTTTATTGCTTGACATCCTCCCCCGGCTAAAAGCGCGGGGGATTCCTCACCACGCCACCCCTAAAAGAATGGTCGCTGAATGGGGGTGACAGCTCTACGCACACAGCCTGAAAACAGGTCTTACACGCGCTCCCTGTCCGTTTTAAGTCTCGGAATGCCCTCCCGCGACTACACGTATCGTTTAGAGCAAAAACACAAATACTGTTTTTGTTTGCCTCCAGGTCGGATCGTCCGTTGCCCTTCAGTCTTTCCCTATTGCTGGCTCAGTCCCGGTTTCAACTCCTATCCTGTGGAGTGTATATCGCTGCAAGCTTAGGCGGGGATTTCAACCGCTTACTATGATAGCACAAAAAGCCGTCCTAGAAGGTGTTCCTGAGCCTGTCGAAGGACGGGGAGCCTGGACCTAAGTTTCCGGTCAAAATCACCAAAGAGAGTTTAAATTCAGGGTAAATCCCGGCAAATTTCGTGCCTCAAACCAGCCTACTCATGGACATATTGAACCATTGCCAAAATAGT
>NZ_DS989873.1:60643-69880 GCF_000155555.1 Coleofasciculus chthonoplastes PCC 7420 | reverse complement strand
CCTACAGAACAACCCCCCATATCCCAGACGTGCCATGGCACGTCTCTACACTGCATCCTGATTTCGTTCAATAATTCCACCGCCTAGCAGCATTTCCCCGTCATATAAGACGGCGGCTTGTCCGGGAGTAATGCTAAACTGCGGCTGATCAAAAATCAGTTTCATCCGATTCCCGTCTAGGGGAATAACCGTCACATCTACGGGATGACTGCGATAACGCACTTGCACAGACGCCTGAATTGGAGTCGTTGGCGGATGAATCGATATCCAATTGACTCGCCCCACGGTACAATCCGGTTGAGTTGCACTGGCGCGATCGCCAACAATGACTCGATTCGCCCCGGCATCAATCGCCACAACGTATAACGGTTCAGGTGCAGCAATGCCGAGTCCTTTGCGTTGTCCAATCGTGTAATGGTGAATTCCTTGATGCTGACCTAAGACTTTACCGTTAGTATCAACAATATCTCCCGTGGTTTGGGAAATATACTGATCCAGAAACGTTCGCATTGAACCATGGGACTCAACCAAACATAAGTCCTGACTTTCTGGTTTAGCTGCCGTCTTTAACTGATACTCAGCCGCCAGTTGTCGCGTTTGCGTCTTCTCCAGTTCGCCTAAAGGAAATATAGAGGCGGCGAGTAACTCTTGGCTTAAGTCATACAGGAAATAAGACTGGTCTTTATTAGAGTCTACCGCCCGCAGCAACTGATAGCGATCGCTCTTGGCATCATAGCGAATCCGCGCATAGTGACCCGTGGCAATTTTATCAATGCCTAACGTCTCCCGTGCATAAGCCAACATGGGACCAAATTTAACCGTTTTGTTGCACTGAGAACAAGGCAAGGGCGTGATTCCCGATTCATACCCCGAAACCAGATAATCGACGATATTTGCCTGAAAAACCTCACGACTGTCTACAATATGATGAGGAATGCCCAGTTGCTCACAAATAAACGCCGCATCGACCATTCCCTCAGAACAACATTGACCCTTACCTTTCATTAACCACAGGGTCAGACCAACGACTTCATAGCCTTGATGATGTAGGGTAGCGGCGGCAACTGAACTATCAACTCCACCGGATAGACCGACGACGACTTTCTTCATGACATGAATGGACAACTAATCCTTTTGAAACATCAATTGTTGATCTAGGCTAACATCCCCACCTGCTAAGTAGTCGGACTTTCATTCAAGTTGACGGTTGAGATTAGGCAACAGGCAACAGGCAACAGGTAACAGTAAGGGTTTGAGGCTTGTTAACATTTCTTCGTACAGCGGACAGAATTTATGTCTAGGTACTTATTTAGGGTTTGCTGCACAACCCAAAAACCATTAGCCAGTCATACCTGTAGTTCACTGCAATACAAATATTACCCTTTTACCATGGTTATCCTTGTTGCGTTGGATCTCGTACCTCAACCCAACCTACTTGCTACCCGTTTAGTCTTCTACTGATTACTTTTTAATAACCCAATCTTAACCTTGTTTTATTCGCTTAACTTAATGTAAATCTATTGAGCAAAACTGTATAATTTAAATCCGAACTTTTTACAAATCGGTGTTAAAATTTTATTTTTAACAGTTGCTAGAGAGAAGAGAGAACCCTTATGGATTCATCGATGTATTCTATACAACAGCCATCTATGCAACTTGAGACATCTTACCCAGAGATAAAACAATTGAGTGTAAATGCGACACTGCAAGAATTACCTCTCTATAATTTTCAATTTGAAGCGTCTCAACCTGGAGAGGAAGTGGCTCAGATATTCCAACAAAACCCTGTATTACCAGGAGTTATTTTAATTGAACAGGGGAGATTTATGGGTATACTTTCGCGGCGACGGTTTCTGGAACAGATGAGCAGTCCCTATGGATTGGAACTCTTTTTGCGGCGACCACTCAAATCATTGTATCGTTTTGCCCAGACTGAGGTGTTAGTTTTAACCGGGGATACCCAAATTGTTACAGCAGCACGCCATTGTTTAGAACGTCCTTCAGCTTTACTCTATGAACCAATCGCTGTGGAGTTAACCACCCAAACTTACCGCCTATTGGACGCCTATCAATTATTAGTGGCTCAGTTGTATATTCACGAACTAGCCACCCGGTTACTCAAGCAGCTTTATCAGGAGTTAGAAATTGCTAATCTGCAACTAGAGGAACTCGCCAAGTCTGATGGTTTAACGGGGGTTGCCAATCGTCGGCGATTTGATGACTATTTACAAACCTGCTGGAAACAACATTGTGTGGGAAACTCTTGGCTGTCGCTAATTATGTGTGATGTAGATTGTTTTAAATACTACAATGATACTTACGGTCATCAGGCGGGTGATGACTGTTTACGAGAAGTTGCATCGGCTATCCAGCGTCAAGTTAAGCGTCCCGCCGATTTAGTAGCGCGTTATGGGGGTGAAGAATTTGTGGTCATTTTACCCCTGACTCCTCTCGATGGTGCAACTCAGGTGGCTCAAGCGATTGCACAAGCGGTGCGGACTTTAAACATTCCCCATGCAACCTCTTTTGTGAGTCACTGCGTTACGTTGAGTATTGGCGTCGCCAGTACCATTCCTAATCCACGCAGATCACCAACAACCTTGACCGCAGCCGCTGATGCTGCATTATATCAAGCTAAATCAGCCGGACGCGATCGCGTGATTGTTTATACCCGTTAGCATTAATGCTGATGGATAACTTCAACCGTCTCTAGTTTATATCAGGGATTCTCTACTTAAATTGGATTAATTTCCCGTGTTCACTTGGTCTTTATTAAAGTTTAATCGTTTCTTAAAACGATATTAACGTTTCAGGGCATCTTTATTTTCTAGAATATTTCGTACAAACCAACTATTAAATCATTTTACAAACCATAAGACAAATAGTTGATTGTGGGTTTATATACAAATTAGAGGTTTAATTGTTATAGCATTATGGTTTCTCTTCAAGACTACTACCCCGACTTATGCGTCTTACCCCAAGCCGAGACCGCTAATCTGACCTTAGATTCCACTATCCGAGAACTTAATCTCTATCACTTTCAGGTGGAATCAGTTCAACCCGGTAGAGACGTGGCTCAATCGTTCCAATTAAATCCTCTATTACCCGGAGTTATTCTCACCCAACATAGAAAACTTGTCGGGATGATTTCCCGAAGGCAGTTTTTGGAACAAATGAGTAGTCCTTATGGATTGGAACTGTTCTTAAAACGTCCGCTGCACTCGTTATACCGCTTTGTCAATGCAGATATTTTAATCCTCAGAGGAGATACAAAAATAGTTGATGCGGCTCGCCGTTCACTTCAGCGTACACCAAAATTTGTTTACGAACCCATTATTGTAGAACTAGAGTCAGGAACCTACCGCTTGCTAGATGTGCATCAATTACTCGTGGCTCAGTCGCAAATTCAGGAACTCACCACCCAGCTTTTGCATGATCAAACTCAAGCTCAAATGATTCAAACCGAAAAAATGGCAAGTTTGGGACAAATGGTAGCGGGGATTGCTCATGAAATTAAGAATCCAGTCGGGTGTATTACCGGGAATTTTGAATTCTTAGATGATTATTGTGACAAGTTAATCGATCTATTGACAGCCTACGCCGCAGAAGTTCCAAAGCCATCAGAAGATTTAAGTCAACTCAAAGAAGATTATGAACTCGATTTTATCTTAGAGGATTTACCGAAAATCCTGAAAAGCATGAAATTAGGCTCAGAACGATTAACCAAAATTGTTGGTAGCCTGCAAAACTTCTCACACATGGATGAGTCGAGACATCAGTCTGCGAATATTCATGAGTGCATTGAAAGTACGTTAATTATTTTAAACAATCGACTTAAAAAAGGAATTAACATTATTAAAAATTATGATGAATTGCCATTGGTTAATTGTTCGTCGGGTCAACTAAGCCAAGTTTTCATGAATCTGATTAGTAATGCTATTGATGCCCTGACTGAAAAGGCAGAAAAAGCTGGGAATGGGTCTGGCTCATGGCAGCCTCAGATTGAAATTAACACTCGCCTGGAGCAACAGCATAAAAGGGACTGGGTTTTGGTAAAAATTAGTGATAATGGTTCAGGAATAGCACCCAATATTCAAGAGCGGATATTTGAGACATTTTTTACGACTAAGCCAGTCGGAAAAGGGACAGGATTAGGGTTAGCGATTACTCATCAAATTGTCACTGAGAAACATAACGGACAATTGTTAATGCAGTCACAGTTAGGGAAAGGGACAACCTTTGAAATTTTATTACCATTAGAGTAATTAATCTGTAACCATTGGATAACTATCTCGCGCCTGTTCGAGCTTCTGGAAAGCTTTCGGCTTCACTTTCATCTCACCACATGACAAGGGAATTGAGGGTCAGACAGGGTATGGAGTGTAGGGAAAAATTGAACTCTACTGGCGTGGCACAGCTAAAATGGTGACATAGATTTTATGATTAAATCGGGCGCACGTCGGTGCGCCCCTACGGTTTGGAGGATGTAAGGCTAATCCACCAATTAGGTGTGCCACGCCACTACTAGAGCGTCGGTAAGCGTAATAGCGGTTTGTTGAGACGTTCCACGGTTACATCTCTAAAAAAAAATTTGTAGCTTGTTGTTACAGTTTTTTTGGAGGATCTCCTATCGATTTCGATTACTGTGTCACCCCTTCAGGTGTGTTAGCCCAGCTTAACTCACCATTACCACTATAGATAGCGTAGCTGCGTAATTCCTGAGTATTTTTACCTTAAGGATTTAATAAAATAGAGACATTTAGGCTTAAAATAAAAACAGATAAAGGTTAAACAACATCACAATGATTGATATTTATGGCGGTAAAGACCCACGCGATATTCCCACTTACTCGGCTGGGGACGCATCCCGCTATCTGAATATACCCTACTCAACCATTCGGTCTTGGACAGTCGGCTATCAATACAAAATCACAGACGGCAATAAACAATTTGAACCCGTCATCGACATTAAGAAAAGAAAACCCTTAACCCTGACATTCATCAACCTAATTGAAATTCATGTTCTCAGAGCTATCCGCCAACATCATCACATCGACTTAGCAAAAGTTAGAGCGGCATTAGATTACATCAACGAAAAAATTAATATCCACCATCCCCTCGCACATCAAGAATTTTATACAGATGGTGTTGATTTATTTATTGACCATTATGGCTCTCTTATCAATGCATCACAGGATGGTAAAAAGACCCTAAAAAATGCCTTAAAAACCCACTTAGAAAGAATCGAATCCGATGATAAAGGTTTAGCCATTAAGCTATTCCCATTCACCCGCAATCAAGAAGAAAATAACCCATGTTTTGTCGTGATAGACCCGCGTGTCGCCTTTGGTAGAATGGTCATTGCAGGTACAGGAATTCCTGTAGATGTCATTGGCGAAAGATTTTATGCTGGTGATTCTCCCCAACAGCTTGCCCATGATTATGAATGTGAAATCGATAAAATCGAGGAAGCTATACGCTGTGTGAGTCGCCCCGTTGCTGCATGAATCTCAAGCCAAAAACAACCGTCTTTTTCATTGATCGCTGCTTAGGAAAACATCCCATCCTAGAAATGCTGAAAGAAACAGGGGTTAGCGTCGAAATTCATGATGATCATTTTCCACAAAATACCTTCGATCAAGACTGGATACCACAAGTTGGAGAATGGGGTTGGATCATCCTAACAAAAGATGCACGCATTGCTAGAAATACCCTAGAACGCCAAGCTGTAGCCCGTGCAGGCATTCGGATGTTCACCCTTGCCTCGAAAAAACTGTCTGGAGAAGAAACAGCGATTGCCTTTCGAGATGCCTTACCATCTATGCTGAAATTCATTTCAGAAAATTAGGCTCCCTTCATTGCAAAACTGTATAAAGATGGCAAAGTGGTGGCTTGGAAAGACGCCACCGACTTACTTGATGAAATTGAGTCTTGAAACCATTGCTAACCAATAATTTCGATACTTTCCGTCAAAAAATGCTTCCCTAACGCGGACTGAGTTATAAGGGGATTTGTTCTTGGTTCCTCTATTGAAGGAGATCTCCTTGTCTGCGGAGTCCCTCCATCCCCCTGTCAGCCTCAACTCTCAAAATAAATGCGTGACAACTTACGCTTGTGTGGGATCATAGACAATGATGTCCCCTTATCTTGTGGAAAAGTTGATCGATGAAACAGTTAATCCAGGGTCTGCATGAGTTCCAGACCAATTATTTTACAACGCACCGGGAGTTATTTGAGTTACTTTCTCAAGGACAACATCCGCGAGTTCTATTTATTACTTGTTCCGATTCCCGGATTGATCCCAATCTGATTACCCAAACCAAACCCGGGGAAATGTTTATCATCCGTAATGCGGGGAATATTATTCCTCCCTATGGAGCGACGAATGGCGGAGAAGGTGCAGCCGTTGAGTATGCTATTCATGCATTAGGTATTGAAGATGTGATTGTTTGTGGTCATTCCCACTGCGGCGCGATGAAAGGATTGCTGAAACTCAGCAAATTGGAAGAGGATATGCCAATGGTTTACGAATGGCTCAAACACGCGGAAGCAACGCGGCGGATTATTAAGGAACATTATCAAAGCTACGAAGGGGAAGACCTACTCAATGTGTCTATTCAAGAAAATGTTCTTAACCAATTGGAAAATTTACGCACGTATCCGGTAATTCAGTCTCGACTTAAAGCCGGAAAATTGCAACTCCATGCTTGGGTGTATGAAATTGAATCGGGAGAAGTTATGGAATATAACCCGGTTCAAGGTCAGTTCATACCACCAAGAACCCAATTTGCTAGAGCCACTTGGATTACGCCAGAACAGCAAGAGCGTATCTTTAAAGGCTCTTATAATGCTCATTAGGTGTAATTCGTCCTTTGTCAGTGGAATAGATTTTACCATTGAATCGGGCGCAAAGCTTTGCGCCCCTACAGTTGCTGGGTATGAGCCTAATTGATCAAATTAGATGTGCCATACCACTACAAATGCGTGATTTTAGTCGGAAGAGTCAATTAGTGCCTTAATGACGCCGATTTTAGCTTGGGAGACTTTTGACCCTAAGGTGGGATTAGTCGAACCAATAAAATATTCTCCAGTTGGCAGATAATGTAAGGCTAATTCAGGATAGGTAATAATCTCCCAATCTTTATAGATTTCGGTCTTTTCATGACTATGGCTGGGTCGATTACTTTCGTAACACCAGCCGGCGGCAAGTAATTTTTCGATTAGGGTTGACATGGAAAATCAGCTAATTAATTCTCGGATAGAAATTTCGGGAAGCTGTCATGCATTTACATTGGGTATCGATGAATGATACTGACTGAGCCTTGGTGGGTTGAGCGAAGTCGAAACCCACCCTACGGTAGGGTTTAAATGCTCAACAGTTCCTACTAGCTTTTGGTAGATTTCCCTGTATTCGTTTCTACCCTAACATTCGTCATTTGTCTTATGTCAGGGAACACGAAGCGTTTTGAGTTAATTTCTCCAGCTTCCCCATCTCCCCCCAGACAACGGGCAGAAACTTTAAGAAACTTTACAATTGGGAGAGATGACACTATAGTCGGACTGCCATGCACCTAACCTACTTCGGCGCCAATAGCTGGCTACTCGAACTTGGGCAAAAACACATCCTGATTGATCCCTGGCTTGTGGATTCCCTAATCTTTGGCAATATGCCCTGGTTGTTCAAAGGCGACAAACCTCCAGCCTTGGATGCGCTTCCTGATCAGATAGACTTGATTCTGCTATCTCAGGGACTCGATGATCACGCCCACAAACCTACCTTGGAAAAGCTGGACAAGACGATTCCCGTCGTGGGTTCAGAGAATGCAGCAACGGTGGTGAAAGAGTTGGGCTATACTCAGGTGACGCCGTTAGCCTTTGGTCAAACCTTCACCCTCGCTGACCAAATTGAAATCCGCGCCTTACCAGGGGCACCGATTGGTCCTTTTTTGCAGGAAAATGCCTATCTGGTCAAACAGTTAGAGAGTGGTACAAGTCTCTATTATGAACCTCATGGGTATCCATCGGAGCAGTTAAAAGAGTATGCTCCCATCGATGTGGTGATTAGTCCCGTGGTGACGTTGGAATTACCTGTGCTGGGACCGATTATCCAAGGGCATCGTACCGCACTGCAACTGGCACAATGGGTGCAACCCCAAGTGTTTCTACCCACAGCCGCCGGAGGTGGAGTTCAGTACGAGGGAATGTTAGATTTCCTGTTGAATCAGGTTGGTAGTCTGGAAGAGTTGCGATCGCAACTGGCACAGCACAACCTATCCACTCAGGTGATTGACCCTCAGCCAAAAGAAGCGCTGGAACTTAACCTGACACCTCAAATGGCTTAGTATTCTGCACATTACTGTCCTGGGTTATTGGTTCAATTGAAGCAATTCCCAAGGACAAAGGACAAACGATCAAACTAAACCCTAAGGAGATAAATCATGTTGGAACTGTATCAATTTGAAATGTCGCAGTTTTCGGAAAAAGTGCGGCTGATTCTCGATTACAAAGGGCTAGCCTATCGCAAAATTGAAGTCACTCCCGGAATCGGACAGCTAGACTTGTATCGCCTATCGGGTCAACGGCAAGTCCCGGTTCTCAAAGATGGAGATACCGTCATTGCTGATTCGACTGCGATCGCGATGTACTTAGATCGCAAGTATCCCGACAAGCCCCTAATTCCCACCGATCCCCACCAACGCGCCCAATGCTTGCTGATGGAAGAATGGGCAGATGAATCCATTGGTGTCAAAAGTCGTAAAGTCTTCTATGGGGCATTAAGTCACAATCCCAGCTATCGCACATCAGTATTACCCAAAGATACGCCAGATTTCTTCAAAACCGTTCTGGGCGGTGTTCCCGCAGAAGTGTTTGAGGTTTTGGGGATTGGTTTCGGTTGCAGTGCAGACGCCCTCAAAGACGCCAGAGACAGCCTGAAGCAAGACTTAGAAGCCCTCAGCTTAATTTTGTCCGATCGCCCCTATCTGGTCACAGACAGTCCCTGTTTAGCTGATTTTGCCGTGGCTGGGGTTAGTTTACTGCTGAAATTTCCCGAAGGTTCCTATCTGGATTTGCCTGACTCCCTGAACGGGAAAGGTATTCCTGGTTTAGCCGATAGTAGCATGTATCAAACCTTCTTCGACTGGCGCGATCGCCTCTATGCTGAGTATCGCACGCCATTGACCACAACGGGAACCAGCGATTCGCAACCAACCTCTATTGAGATTGAATAAACATCAG
>NZ_DS989873.1:59826-60469 GCF_000155555.1 Coleofasciculus chthonoplastes PCC 7420 | reverse complement strand
TTTTGACCGTTAACTGGGGTTACTGAATCGATACACTAACCGAACCAAAATCAAACAGCTACCGGAGTGGCTTTCAACTCAAAAATCTTCTCAATCGCATCTTCAACCACCTTATCGGGTGTAGATGCTCCAGACGTTACACCAACAACAATTTCACCCTCTGGAAGCCAATTTTCCGTCACCGTCATATCTTGATGCAGTACCTTGTGATCAATCCGATTCCCCGGACCAATTCGCTCAGCGCTATCGATGTGATAAGAGGGAATTTTCCGTTCAATGGCAATTTGTTGCAGTTGCGTGGTATTGGATGAATTAAAACCACCAATCACAACCATTAAATCTAACCGTTCTTCCACCAACTCCAACATCGCATCCTGCCGTTCTTGAGTGGCATCGCAGATGGTGTTAAAACTCTGGAAATGCTGATTTAACTGAACCGGACCATACTTTTTCATCATCGTCCGCTCAAACAGCTTACCAATTTGCTCGGTTTCGCTTTTGAGCATGGTGGTTTGGTTAGCGATGCCAATATGCTCCAAATCCCGATCCGGGTCAAATCCCTCGGACGTGGCGCGGCTGAATTTTGCCATAAATTCGTCCCGATTTCCGCCGTTGAGGATATAGTTGGCGATATATTCGGCTT
>NZ_DS989873.1:44206-59726 GCF_000155555.1 Coleofasciculus chthonoplastes PCC 7420 | reverse complement strand
CACCTTGGATACCCAAGGACAGGTGGTATCGACAATCTTACACTTTTTATCATTGAGCAGTTGCATTTCCTGAACGCTAGCACCAAAGGCGGGTAAAATCACCACATCACCCGCACCAACGACGGTAAAGTCTTTTGTCCCATCCTCCACGGGGACAAAGTTAACGTTCATCTTCTGTAGGCGCTGGTTAACGGAAGGATTATGGATAATTTCATTCGTCATCCAGATGCGCTCGGTAGGAAAATGTTGGCGAGTTTCATACGCCATCGCCACAGCGCGTTCCACACCCCAGCAAAAGCCAAATGCCTCTGCCAGGTGAATGGTCACATTTCCCCGTTTGAGTCGATAGTTATTATCGCGGATTTCTTGAATCAAGCTGCTTTGATATTCAGATTGAAGCTGAGTCGCCACCTCAGCATCGTGACCAAATCCCTTACGGTGATAGTTTTCTGAACTATGGAGTGAACGTTTGAAGGCTTTTGTATCCATGAAACTTGTCTAGCAGATGAGTGTATACAATTGTTAATTCCTTTTGATCTTAAGACGAATCCGGTTGGGTCGGGAAATAGGGAATAGGGAATAGGGAATAGGGAATAGGTTACAATCCGCCATCGAGAACGAGTTGATCCGTGACTTGTAGAGCATAGTGCCAAATTAAATAGCCTTGAGGATTTAGGTGCAAGCCGTCGGTACTCAATTCCATTTTCAGATTGCCTTCGGTATCGGCGAATAGGGGATAGAGATCCAGGTAAATGGCATCTTCCGACTCCGCGATCGCTTTCAATCGCTGGTTAATCTCTAAGATACGACGGTTGGGGATTTCCAGGAGGCGATCGCGCCCTTCCCAGGTGGCGTTTTTCCCACTATGGGGCAAAATCGATTGGACGATAATTTTGGCTTCAGGATGATTGCGCCGTAGGTAGCGAATAATCAGCCGTTGGTTGGCTAAAATCGTCTCATCGGTGATCCCTCGAATGACGTCATTGATGCCAATCATCAAAAAGATGATATCCGGCTGGGTTTGATCCAACACATCCAAGCGATTTAGCAATCCGGCTGTCGTTTCGCCAGAAATTCCCTGATTCAGCCAGGTTCGTTGCGTCGGTAGCATTTCATTGGGAAACCAGAGACTGATGGAATCTCCCAGGAGGATGGCTAAATCCTCTGGCTTCTGATCCACCATCACCTCAGCTTCTTGTTCCAGCAGCGCCACCCACTGCTGGTAATTGAACTGGTGGCGGGGTCCGAGTTCGGGGACAAGGGTAGGGGTTGCTTCTGCTTCTGGAGTCGCATCAGTGGCTAGAGACTGGCTCACTGCAGAAGGGATAGCTCCTTGGTATTGGCGCAGCAACACCCCCGCGATCGCTAGCACCAGTAAGCCATTGACAGCGAGGGAGAAAACCGCCCAAGTTGGAAAGCTTTTCGAGGTTATGGACACTTGTCTAGATTCAGCATCGGCTCTCTCATCAGATTGTAGTTCTATTCCACTGTTGCCGATCATAAAAACAATGACAAAGGGGCAATTTATGAATTGCCCCTACAGGATGTTATTGGCGAATTAACTAGCTTCCGTCTAACCAGAAGCGCTCCCGTTAAACTTCTGAGCCGCGAGGAATGTCAGCTGTACTCCCACTGACGCTACCAAACGAGCTACTGGTCAACACATCGGATTCCTTGACAAATCCACTGTAGGCTTCCATTCCATGTTCGCTAATATCCAAGCCATGGATTTCTTCTTCGGCGTGTACTCGTAGTCCCAAAGTCGCTTTCAGAGCTAGCCAAACAATGGAGCTAAATGCAACGGTGAAACCGCCTACACAGAGGATACCCAACAGTTGAACACCCAGTTGACCGAGTCCTCCCCCATAAATCAAGCCGAGTCGTTGACCCGCATCATTTTCAGCGAAGGTGAAGATACCAACAGCAATGGTGCCCCAGATCCCGTTAACTAAGTGGACAGAGATCGCACCCACGGGGTCATCGATATGGATATTGTCAAAGAAGGAAACCGCAAAAACCACGATAATGCCCCCAATCAGACCAATTATGATGGCTGATAGATAGGAAACGGCATTACAGGGGGCGGTAATCGCCACTAAGCCAGCTAAGATGCCGTTAATAATCATCGATAGGTCAGGTTTACCATCTTTTAACCAAGAGGTAATCGTGGCAGAAATACCGCCAGCCGCAGCAGCAAGGTTTGTGGTTACTGCAATATAAGGCACACTTGCATTAGCCGCGAGTTCTGATCCGGGGTTAAAACCAAACCAGCCGATCCACAGAATTAAGCATCCCAGTGTGGCAATACTCATATTGTGACCGGGAATTGCATTGATCTGACCGTCTCTATATTTTCCTTCACGGGGTCCAAGAAAAGCTGCTCCCATCAACGCAGCCCAACCACCAACCGAGTGAACCACGGTTGAGCCAGCAAAGTCGGAAAAGCCCATTCCTCCTAGCCAACCACCACCCCAGACCCAGTGTCCGGTAATGGGATAGGAGATTCCCGTCAACAAAAGACTGAAAACGAGAAAGTCAATAAACCTAATCCGTTCAGCAACCGCACCCGAAACAATGGTGGCAGCAGTTCCGGCGAAGGCAGCTTGGAACAGGAAAAACACGGAGATCGGTAAGCCGGTAGGAAATGGATCGAGTCCATAAGTACCCGGATCGGTGCTAGTTAGGAAAAATCCACCCAAACCAATAAATCCAGTTCCTGCACCGAACATGAAGGAAAACCCAATTGCCCAAAATGCAATGGTTGCTAGGGCAAAGACAATCAGGTTTTTGGAGAGAATGTTAACCGCATTTTTCTGACGACAGAATCCGGTTTCCAACATCCCGAATCCGGCATTCATGAAGATCACCAGAATCGCAGCAATCAAAACCCAGATCGCGTTTAATGTTCCCTGGAGTTGGGCAATGGCATCGGCGTCAACCGCCTCAGTTTGAGCAATGGCTGCCGTATTCCAAACCACGACAATAATCGCCGTTAGCGGAATACAGGCTAGCCAGTACGGAGAAAAAGATTTGGCTATGGTTTTTAAGGGGTCAAAATAGGGAGAATCCCAGAAGGATTGGGAATATCCTGGTAAATCAACTTGTCTAGTTTTTGGGGGAGACTTTTTTCGGTCGGAAGTTTTCTCGAACGTTCGTCTAGACATCATTTCGCTCTCTTTCCTGTATTTCTGGTGGAACACATCCTAACATTGAGCTAAGAAGCGGTAAATAAAGTCATTGGAAGTATGACGTAGAAGAGGGGGTAAGTATCTGAGTATGACAGAACTCCTCGCCTATTTTCTTTGGTTTACTGCCAGCTTTTAAATAGTGCTGCCTGATTAAGGAATCGGGAGTTTTGGAAGTTGGCGTGTCTACGTTAGACAAAACCCTACAAATAAGTTGCCAGATAGTCAAGAGCCTCAATTCTTCTCAATAACTGGGTTCATTATCTTTAGGAAATTCTCAAATCTTCAATTTTCTGGCTGGATATTTCTGTAACAAAATATACGGTTTTGGGCGTGAGTCCTTAAAATATATTGCGGTAGTCCCCTAGCTAAGAGCTTCTGTCATCAAGACTTGGGTCAACCCGCCACCAGTTTGGCAGCCTGAGTTGACGGTTTTTTTACGCGAGAGCGAGCCGCCCTTTTGATTTTGCCTAAGCCTATTGATTTGGCAATGATTAAGATTTAAGTAAGCCTAAGAATTTAGGTCTCTCAAATAACCTCTTAATTAATTAATAAAAATTTCTTTGGTGTTAAGTTTTGATTGTTATAGCTAATCTTTTCAGAGAAAGGCTTCAGAGGTGATACTTTAATGCAGTAGAGCGAAAGGTTTGAGGGTAAGACAGTTGGGGGGCGGAGGGGTAGGGGAAGCTGGGGAAGCTGGAGTCAAAACTCAGTTAGGGCGGGTAGGGCGGGTTTGGCACAAACGTTACCATCCATAGCCAAAAGAAAATCCATAAACCTACCCCTACAAACCAGATTCCCTTGAGCTTAACGTTGCGTCAAAACCAGGTTCCTCGAAGGTTGTGAAGGGTCAAACCTTAATCTACGACTTTTGTGATAAATATTGCTGATATCCCAACTTTTCTAGCGCCGCTTGCTTATCCATGACGGATTGCGTTAAAGTCTGGCGGTACTGCTGCACTCGTTCGAGTAACTCAGGTTGTTGGGATGCCAAAATCTGCACGGCTAACAACCCTGCATTTTTAGCATTGCCAATGGCTACGGTAGCGACAGGGATTCCACCTGGCATCTGTACAATCGAGTAGAGGGAATCTACCCCTTGTAAATGGCGAGTGGAAACAGGAACACCAATGACGGGTAATGGTGTCAGAGACGCCACCATACCGGGTAAATGAGCCGCCCCTCCCGCTCCGGCGATAATCACCTTGAGTCCACGCTGATGAGCGGTTTGGGCGTAGTTTACCATACGTTGGGGAGTTCGGTGTGCGGAAACGATCGCGACGTCACAGGCTACCTCGAACTCTTCACAAATTGCGATCGCACCCTGCATCGTGGGCAAGTCGGAATCACTGCCCATAATAATACCAATTTGGGGGTTGTCATTCGTCATTTGTCCTTTGTCCTTTTTGCCTGTTCCCTATTCCCTGAAGTGACATCCTCCTACACCGAATCAGAGATTACGGTGTAGGCTTCCAACATCGCTGTTAGACATTGCTGCCCTGCGCCACTTATCTAGGCAAAATGCCCCCGACAGCCCGACTTGACAGCCAATTTCTTTCCCCCAGAGTCCCTGGGTACTCAATTGCTCATAACCTCGGTTACAGATTTCCTGTGCTGAGGCTATATCTCTATCCACCTCATACTTGCATTCTGGGCAACTATGCCATCTATCAGACAGTTCTTTGGTGACTTCAATACGACAATTTGGACAAGTCTGAGACGTCCCTCTGTGGTCAACTTCAGCAATATAAACACCGCGTTGTCTCCCAACATAATAAAGAATATCCCTGAACTGACCGAATGCCGCATCAATTGTATGTTTACCCAGAAATCCCTTTGCCATGGTGCGGAAATCGATGTCTTCTAGGAAGATAGTCCCCGCCATGTCACACAGCTTGTGAGCCAATTTGTACTGATAGTCTTTTCGCTTGAATGCAATGAAAGGGATAATCAGCAGGCATTATGTATTCTGACTCCTTACTACACCTACACCTGTCTACAGGACACTTCCTTGAAGCAATCCAGTCCTTTAGCTCTCTAAGGGCATAATTATAAACACCCCGACAAGTTTCGAGCCATTCGTTTAGTGACTCGACTTGTTCAGCATCAGGATAAATTCGATAGGTGTAGTTCAGATTTAGCATACCTTGATTGTCGCTTAATCTACTGTAAATGACAACTTGCGGTAAACGTCAATTTCGGAGGCATTGAACCTCGCTCAATTGACTTGGGGAGTGAAGGCATCCCAACACCAAATCAGAGATTATGGTGTGGGATTTATAGCTCCCCAAACCCCTCAACAGTTAAAATGACGCAGGATTAATGATAAAGAACATGATTATTATTAATGCACGAGTACCAGGTTATCAAGGGTTGCAACAGGTAAGGGTTGATGGGGAGGGAAAAATTTCCGCGATCGCACCCATGGCTGATATGGCTCAAAATGCCGCTACTCTCGATGTTACAGGCGATTGGCTCTCCTTAGCTGGGGTCGATTTACAGATTAATGGGGCGCTGGGTTTGGCGTTTCCGGATTTGACGCTGGGGGATAGCCAGAAATTACAGCAAATTTGCCAATTTTTGGGTGATCAGGGGATTGATGGATTTTTACCCACCTTGGTAACCACCTCGATTGAGAAAATTCAACAATCGCTGGCGGTGATTGCGGATTTTTTAACCACCGCTTCCGATCAGGCGGGAATGGCGCAAATCTTGGGGGTGCATTTAGAGGGACCTTTTCTACATCCTCAGAAGCGAGGAGCGCATCCTCAGGAATATTTATTACCATTAAACCTAGAAAATGTCAAGCAAGTTTTGGGGGATTATGGCAAACTGGTTAAAGTGATGACGCTAGCGCCGGAGTTAGACGAGACAGGTGAGGCGATTAGTCATTTGCGTTCTTTAGGAATTACCGTGAGTTTAGGTCATTCCCAAGCAACGGCAGCTGAGGCGGAGGAAGCCTTTGCCTTAGGTGCATCGATGGTAACTCACGCTTTTAATGCGATGCCGGGATTACACCATCGCCAACCTGGATTATTGGGTGCTGCTATCACTCATCCTCAAGTGCGCTGTGGGGTGATTGCCGATGGACAACACGTTTGTCCGACAATGTTACAGATTCTACTGCAAGCGAGTAGGTATGAAGCGGGATTGTTTCTAGTCAGTGATGCCTTAGCGCCATTAGGATTAGGGGATGGGATTTATCCCTGGGATCAGCGTAAAATTGAAGTGAAACAGGGTACAGCACGATTAGCGGATGGTACATTGGCGGGAACTACGTTACCGCTATTGGTGGGAGTGCAGAATTTGGTAGAGTGGGGACTGTGTGAAATCGAGAGTGCGATCGCCCTAGCTACGGAGTCTCCTCGACACGCGATCGGTTTACCTGGGATTGGAGTAGGACAACCTGCCAATTTGTTGCGTTGGCATTGGCATGAGGATATATCAAAATTGAGTTGGCAGCGTTTACAATTCAATGGATGATTTGTCATTAGTCTTATGTCCTTTGTCCTTTGTTAAGTAAGGGAGAACTCATAATTTATCCTTCATAATTCATACTTGAGATGTCTCACCTTATTAACAGGTTGATCAGGATGAGCTGGATTGGGGATCAATCGCTGATTTTGACAATCGACCAACAAATCTAATTTCTCTAATACAGTTTGACCAATCAGCACCTCATCACCCAAAACTAACGCATCCTCCAATGTATCACGTCCTTGCCAATCAATTAGAACTCCAACTACGCCTACAGCTTCTGTTCGCCCATCCGCATAACCTGCTACTCGTTGAGCGCGAATGGTTAAACCAAGACACTGCACAACATGAATAGGAAGCACTGAACAGACTGCACCTGTATCAATCACGGCTTCTGTTTCGTATACACGAACCTGATCAGCCGTTAGTTGTCCTCGCCGTACTAATTCGTCATCCGTTGGATTGGTAAGCTTGACTTTTGCTTTAACTTCACCCATGATTTTACCTGGCACGTTCTCTCACAATACATCAACTATCCAAACATTCTATTTCCATTTTATGAGAATATTACGTTAATCAAACATCTCATCATTTTCTGTAAGTTCTCTGCCTTTTGCCCTCTGGCTGATGTTTCTTGAGAAAGACATGATGGCAGTAACACCCCTAGCTCATGGTAAAGTAATTAATCGTCCGAACTCCTCCATCCAACCTGACTCTATGACACCGTTGATGATAAAACCGTAGTTAAAGACTATTTCACGCCACTGGATTGACCGTTGGCGGCGGATTTACGGCGAGGGCGAGGTCAATAAAGTCCAACTGGATATCCGTAACGGACACCAGCAAACGTCGATACTGTCTAAGCTGGCTCAAGGCTGATGGCAATTTAGCTGAGTTATCTATCTGTGACGCTGGCTGTGGTGTGGGAAGTCTCAGCATTCCCCTAGCTGAAGCAGGTGCGAAAGTCTTTGCCAGTGATATCTCAGAAAAAATGGTTGGTGAAGCCAAAGATAAAGCAGGCGCTAGCTTGGATAATACTGACAATCTTAGCTTTGCCGTACAGGATTTGGAAGACTTGAGTGGTAGCTATCATACGGTTATTTGCCTAGATGTACTGATTCACTATCCCCAAGATAAAGCGGATCAGATGATCTCCCATCTTGCTTGTCTAGCCGAGTCGCGCTTAATTCTTAGCTTTGCTCCCAAAAACATTGTATACAGTTTACTCAAAAAAATTGGCGAGTTATTTCCCGGTCCTTCTAAAACCACTCGTGCCTACCTACACCGCAAAGCCGATATTATCAAAATATTGGAGCGTAACGGCTTTTCCATTCAACGCACGGGAATGACCAGTACCCAGTTTTACTTTTCTTACCTCTTAGAAGCAACGCGAAATTCAGATTAAGCGACCTGTAGGAGTACAATATTTCGTGCAATAGATTGGGTTCGTAGTGAGGGCTTTAGCCCTGTCCAGCTATACGTTAGAGAACTAAAGTTCTCACTACAAACTATTTTCAAGCAAACAAATCCGGATATTGTTCCTTCGCCCACATCGGTAAACCGGCGGCTGGATTTTCAAGCTGGCGATTTAGTAGCTCGATAATATTGGGCATCTTACTTAACAAGTCAAACACCACAATATTGCAATCTAATCCCTTAGAATCGGTGAATCCTCTGACATTTTTATCCAATTCCAGATAAAACTTGGGATTCAATTCACTACCAAACCCGATAATCACAATTTTTAGTTCATCCTGACTCTTTAGTTTAGCACTGGTTGTCTGAATCAAGTTCAAAAACTTATCTCGGTCATCAAACTGACCATCTGTGTAAATAATAATAAACGCTTCCCGATTCGCCTCACGATTCGCAAACCATTGATTAATCACTTGCTCAAGGGTTGGTGTAATAAACGTACTACTATCGGGTTGATTTTCATCAAAGACACTAGGAACCTGAGCCGTATCTTCAATGTAGATAATTTTGTCACAGGGGCGATTAGGACTAAAAAAGGTTAAGGCAATTTCCTGACAAACCTTGTCCTCATCCAGACTGGTTTCATTGAGAATGCGATAGACGTGTCCTTCAATGACTTCTGGTAAAACTTTCCAGCGAATATTATTATTAAATTCTGGATCTCGTCTCACCATTGACCCACTTTGGTCGATGAGCATGAAAACATCTCGGTTAAAAAGTTTTTTACTTGCCATAGAGTCCCCTCTTTGAATAACACCCTGAGTTTGGGTTTCAATAATCGTTGCTTGATGCAAAATGGGTGGAGCGCTCGGCGTCGTAGCCCTTGTTTTTTTGGGGCATATTGCCGAGAGACCCGATATGAATAGTTTAATGGTTTTTGCTACCCGGTTATAAATAGACATCTCAAGTCCCGACAATTTGCAGGTTGATCAATTTTGATGAAGTTAAGACTTGTTAAGTGTATGATAGATGTCACATATAGTTTATATGTACTATTATAGAGATAGTACTGTAGGTTGGGTTGACGCAGGAAACCCAACAAAACTCAGGACTCGTATCCCTGACTACAGACCCAATCTAATGCATAAAATTAGGTATACTACATTACTATGGTGTGGTATACGCAACTAAATAGGGATTGGAGATGAATATCTCGAATCCCTGGAAATTTCTTATTTAGATTCTAAAGTGGAGTTAACGAATTTGTTCAAGTGCTAAAGGCTTCAAGCTTCAGCACCTGTTGAACCAATTTAGAGATCAGGCTTTTTTGTTGCGTTTGCGTAAACCGAAAGCACCTGCCATTGCCAAGGCGCCTAAACCCAAGACGGTTCCTGGTTCGGGTACAGTTTCTAACTGGAAGTCAACGCCGTCACCTGTGCCTGCCGTATCTTTACCCAACTTTAAGGTAATGAAGCTAACATTTTCCCAGGTTTGGGTATAGATATTTGCATTTTCTCCTGCAGGAACAGGATTTTCGCCGAAGAGCAACGTTCCGTCTGTGTCAGCATCGGCGAAGAAGTCAGGAACACCAGTTGTGTTAGAAGACTCGGTATCGAAATATCGAACAGTTAGTTCCGGAAGCGTTTCAGTGAACATAAACTTGAACGTACCGACTTCTAGTTGCCCATTTTCTTCCTCGACTTCCGAGGGACGATACCAAAAACCTGGTGGAACTGTACCTATGTCTCCTGCTTGGAGCTGGACGATGCCATAGTCATTAGCAGTGCTTAGATCGTCAACAAATAGACGGCTGAATGTACCATCTGGATTGGCTAAACTCTTTACACTGGCGATTAAGTCAGGAAGCGTAACCGCTGGACCAACTAGACCACCAAGATCATCAATATTCAAAAGCTCAACTTCGCCTTCCTCTTGAGGAACCAGGGACAAAGCAGAAGCTGAAGGAGCAATAAGCCCTACCGTTACTGTAGAGGCGGCAAGTAGCGAGGCGACGGTAGCGGAATGGCGGAAAAGAGTTGAGAGAGATTTCATGATGTTATTTCCTGATATAAGTAGATTGACCTAGTTCCTAGCGATACTTAAACAGACCGGGTTGGTTGTTTATTCACTGATTACATAATAGCCCTATCTAAGCCGTTGTCTATAAAGTTTCTATAAATTTAGTGTGAAGCTGGTGTAAAGATTTGGTGGAGAATGCCTTAAACACACTCAACTCATACTAAGTTGCAGTCTGCAGTCTAATGTAGAATCCGTTATGCTGAGCGCTTCGCTCAGAAAGTGACTATACCACACAACTTTATATCAGTCAGTATAGAATAGAAATATACTAACGCATTTTTTACAATCCTTTACAAATAAATATTTATATGTTGCATTTTTTTACATTAATCAATAATAATAGAATTTTGAGAATTTATTGGGTATAATACTAACTCATTTGTATATTTACAGACAGACAGTAAGCAAGTTATCAAAATCAATTAACTCTAAGAATATTTGACTAGGTAAGAATTTACTTTTCATTTAACTAATGAGAGAATAATAAATAATTGATATTTGCTTACCATGAAAAATCAAATTAAAGTTTTACTTTTAATAGAGCAATGTAATCCAGCTTGGCAATCTGTCCCGTTGGAAGGATATAAATACTTTCAAGAAATTAGTAAATTAGTTGATGTAACTCTAGTAACTCATGATAGAAATAAAGAATATTTAAAATTCGATAACACTGAAATCGTTTGTATAGAGGAAATGCATTTATTTAAAGCTTATTACAGTCTAGTAGAAGGTTTAGTATATAAACACAAAGTTAATTGGCCCCTATACAATAGTTTAACCTATCCTATTTATGCCGAATTTAATCATAAAGTATATCATAAATTTAAAAGCAAAATTCTCAACGGAGATTACGATATAGTACATGCGATAACCCCCATGATACCCCGGTATCCCTACAAAATAGTTAAAGCATGTCACTCTACTCCCTTTCTACTTGGACCTGTCAATGGAGGTATTACTTTTCCTCCAGGATTTAGGGAAAAAGCTAGAGAAGAATTTGCTTACCTAAATTTCTTGAGAGCCATCGGTCGATTTTTAATCCCTGGCTATAGAGAAACCTATAAAAAAGCAGACAGAATATTGGCAGGATCAACGTATACATTAAATCTGTTAAAACGTTTATTTAATCTCCCCGATTCTCGAATTAGCTTATTTTTTGAAAATGGAATTGACTCCAATTTTGTATTGACACAAAAGCCGCCCAAACAAGACTCTAAAGTTCATTTGCTTTTTGTCGGTAGATTAGTCCCTTACAAATGTGCAGATATTGTCATTAAATCTCTGAGCCGATTAAATCAAACTATTCAAAATAAAATTGACTTGACTATTGTCGGAGATGGTTCAGAAAAAGTTTTACTGGAAAAACTTGTACAGAAACTAGGGTTAAACGATATTGTTCAATTTATTGGTTGGGTGCCTCAATCCCAAACCCTTGACTATTATCGGCAAGCTGATATTTTTTGCTTTCCCTCTATCCGAGAATTTGGAGGTGCTGTTGTCCTAGAAGCCATGGCAAATGGGCTGCCTTGCATTGTCGCCAATTATGGTGGTATTGGTGAATATGTCACTGAAGAAACAGGGTTCAAAATCGAGCCAATTTCGCCTGAGTATTTGACCCAGGAGTTAACTCATAAAATTCAAATCTTAGTTGAAGATGATCAACTACGAGAATCTATGTCAGTTAAGTCGATTGAGCGAGCTAGACAGTTTACCTGGGAACGTAAAGCCATTGAGCTAGTCAAAATTTATGAACAAATGATTAGTGAAAAAAGGAGCCTGGATAAATAATGCAGATAAAGTTATGATTTGTGTTTAGTTATCTAAGCTAAGTTTAAGTTGAATGGCACTGAAATATAGCATTGTGAGTCGCCAAAACCTTTGATATGCCGTAGGGTGGGCATTGCCCACCAGACTTAAGTCAGTGATATTCAAGTTTAAGTTTGATTTATAGGTAGTAAATATTAGGCTAAAAATTATGCTAAGCTGGTCAGCTATTATTCCCACTTTAAATAGAGGAGCAATTTTAGAGCGCTCTTTGCCGACAATCGTTGCTCAAACTCGCCCCCCCAAACAAATCATTGTTGTTGATGCGAGCGATGAGTGGGAGTTGTCGAAAACTCGCATTCTTAATTCATTCGCTCTAACCGCTAAGTCTATTGAGTTAATTTATGTAGGCTCTGATAAAAAATCCCTAACTTATCAGCAAAACATTGGGCTAAATTTCTGCGATAGCGATGTCGTATTTTATCTAGACGATGATTCTTTTATGTACATTGATTGTGCGGAAGAAATCATGGAAGTTTATGAGCAAGATGAGGAAGATTTAGTGGGTGGAGTGATGGCGTTAATGGTTCCTCAGCCACCGTCCACCAGGGAAAAGGATCAGAAAAACAGCCCATCTGATAATCTGGTTCAAACTAACAAGCAACCCAACCAATTAAATTTATGGGATCATTTCCTTAAACCATTCCATAAGCTTTGGCATATACAAAACCTCTTTATCCCTTATGATGGAACCTATCATCGCTATGATATTTCTGAATTAGCCAAGAAAACCTCAATTAATAATGTGGTGCTGTTTCATGGCTGTCGGATGACATTTCGGACGTCAGCACTGAAAGAAATTGGCGGATTTGAGGAATTAATTAGTCGTACAGTTAATGATTTGGATGTTAGCTATCGTGTATCTCGAACCTCGGCTCTTGTCTTAGCTCGTCGAGCCAAACTTTTTCATGAACAGACAGCCGTCTCCCGAATTCATCGGTATAAAAATTCTGTGCTGGTTATTTTAAATCCGATTGCTTTATTTTTGGCGCACCGAACCGTACAGCATGGAGTTAATATCTTGGTCGTCCGATTTGCACTCAGCCGCGCCTTGCTAGAATTTCTGCGAGATTGTGCTAATCCGAATCGGGGGTTTCCTCATGCACGCGGTGCATGGTTAGCTTTAAGATTATTACCTAAGCTGATGCAGATGAATAAGCAGCAATTACGAGAGTGGTATCCGCGTTTTCAAGCGGAATTGCTTGATAAAAAATGATTCAAAGTTATTCTCAAAACTTTTGATATTCAGTTGAATGACACTAACTTCAGGGAGATGGTATTGACTTAAGGCTGATGGGCAGTGCCCACCCTACTGGCGTGGCACACCTAATTTGATAGATTAGCTTGGGTTCGTAGTAAGGGCTTTAGCCCTATATCCTGTTGCGTTTCCGGGCGGAATTTTAATCCACCAAATAAGGTGTGTCACGCCACTACGAAGCTTGTTTAGGTTATAATTTACCGTTTAGAGTCTCTATGGTAGTAGGATAAAGTTCAGTGATGGCATCATACAAGACTTTGGCACTACGTTTGGCTTGAAACTGTTGAGTTATTTTTCCTCGTGCGGCTTGACCTAAACGTATAGATAGTTCAGGATTGTGCAATAATTGGCAGATGGCATCGGCAAGTTGGGTGGGGGCTTGGGGTTCTACCAGTAGCCCATTGACTTCTGCGTCCACCAATTCTTTAACGCCACCAGAACCTGTGACAACAATGGGTAACTCCATCGCCATGGCTTCCATAATTGCCACACCTAAGGGTTCACGCAGACTGGCAAGAGCAAAGATGTGAGCTTCTTCTAAACAGGCTTTAACTGTATCTTCTGAAACAGCGCCTAACAGAGAAACGGAGTCGGTTAAACCTAGGGTTTGAATCAGGGTTTCTAACTCCTTTCGATATCCGTTTCCACCTTGTTCATCTTCTCCAGCAATTTTTAATTCGGCATTGATTCCTTGTTTTCTCAGGATATCTACAGCCGCAATTAAATCGACATACCCTTTGCAAAAATTGAGACGCCCACAGCTAAAAATCCGGCAAACACTATTTCCCCGCCAGGGAGAGTAGGAGCTAGTTCGGGTAAACACATCTAAATCAACGCCCATTGGGGCAACTTTTATCGTTTTCGGGAGATAACCTGCCAAAGAGTTTTGGACTTCTTCATATAGCTGTTGGGTAATCACCATTCCAAATGTGGCGTGCTGCCATTTTTGATCTTGATTGGGTCCGTAGTCTTTCAGGGGACCATGAAGTGTGAGGCTATAGGAAAGTTTTGAAATTAAAGCCGCAAACATGGCAATATTTGCCGCATCTGCACAGGAGTGGACATGCAAATGCTGCCAATTGCGGCGTCTGGCTAAGTTGGATACTTCCGCCCCAACTAAGGCTAAAGCACACAGTCGCAACCTCTGAAATAGTGAAACGTTTTTAGCGGTTAAGATTGCTTGCAAGCAACGGAACCAACCGGGAATACCACAGCGTAGTAGTTCGATAAGAATACCTAATAAGTTTGGTCTGGGAGGAAAGAGATAAGTGGTGCATTGTTGTGCTTCTTGAACCCAGGTATGAGACATGAGTTTTGAGAGGGGACGCCGCGTGGAGACGATATCAATATCGATACCCATACTTGTCAGGGCGTTCATTTCTCGCCACCAGAAAATGTGGGTTTGTCCGGGAAATTCGGGAAGCAGGTAACCAATAGTTCGATTCATATTCATTTTGAGTGTTGAGTTAGGTATAGGCGCGGGTTTCACTACTATCGTTTTTTACCTTACCCAGATGCCATTAAACCCACCTCGACTAAGCATCTTTTTGGCTAGAGAGCAATTTCACCAGGGATGCTAACCAATAGGAGAGAATCGATATCAATACCATAAGCCAAATTAGGGGATTCTTAGATGGGATTCCCTCCTGAAAATTGGCGGGCAAAAACCGGGGTTGAGGTGAGAACTCTTGCCAACTCTCGCCCTCTACAAGTAGCGATAAACTGCGCCACACACCAGCCTCTTGCAGCGCTTCTGGCTTTTTAATTCCGGTGACGACGAGGAGAATACCGGGAGTTGGCGGTAAATGACAGGTGCGTAGTTCTTCGGCTAATTCATATCTTAGCGTTGTGATATTTCGTCCAATTTTTGGGGTGAGAGTCGGCGGTTGATTGGACAGTTGCTGGGGATTTCGGATTACGGTAATCAATCGCTTCATCTCCGGTAATGACACCTGAAAGCCATAGTTACCGCCTAAGCATACCACTTGATTAAGTTGTGCCACGAGGGGGTGATAGTCTTCGTCAATTAATGCAGATGCGGCTAAACTTCGCAGCAGGGGTTCGTCAGCCGTTGCACCCACCCAAGCCATGGCGATGCGGATTTGGCGGTCTAGAAAATCGACTCGTCCTTTGGGTTCCAGCCCTGTCAGTAGTAGCAGCAACTGGTTATCCACTAATCGTTCTAACACAACCGTTGGTGTTTCGCGATCGATTAAATGGGGTACTGTTAATCCAATGGGGGGTAATTTGGGTTGAATTGACCCATCGTGACTAACCTGTA
>NZ_DS989873.1:2331-44106 GCF_000155555.1 Coleofasciculus chthonoplastes PCC 7420 | reverse complement strand
GACGAATATTACAGTGTTAATAGTGATTTACCTTGGAGAACAGCAAATCCTCCGTTTGTTTTGCACCCTTGAGCAAACTGCTCTACCGCTTGCTTGAGTTGAGCATCAGGGTTGAACAATTCCCGCACGACGTTAAACATTGACCAATTTCGATTTTGAATATAGACTTTTAACAAAAATCGCAATAAATACCGCAGCAACTGTTCGCTATCTTGGGGACTATATTTGGCATCAAAACTCGTCTTGCGAAAATAAAAGCGGGGTTGATTCAAATTTTCGACCTCGATTTTGAGGAATACTACACAGCCAACAGTTTGTACCGGAGTTGTGACGACGGCAATTTTATCGGCTCGTCTTGGCTCTTGAAAAAATTTCAGTAACGGTGCATATTTTTCTTGAATCTGTTTGATCAGATTGTTGGCAGATACTTCATCTTGCATATAGGTTTCACACTTTACAGGAGCCAAAATGACCAACTTGGGTTCGTCTAACTTTTGGTAGGCTGTTTTAAACAATGCCATAATCTCATCGGGCTTATTTCTCACTTCATGCCATCTACCGTTGAGTTCCATCAGCGCTGGCGTATCAATTGCCACGATAACTGCTGCACATTCCCGCAACATCTTCTGCACAAATCGCCTCCCCGCCACATCACTGGGTAAAATATAGCCGCCGGGATAATCTCGAAACTGTAGCCGCAGGTCATCTTTTTTGTCATTTAAGCCTAAATCAAAACGGTAAGAGGGTAAGGATTCGGGTCCAGCGACGGCTAGGGTGCCGCGAATCCCTTTGGTGCGTTCATCAGCCTTAAATTCGTAGGTTAAACTTTTGAGTTGAGCCAGATACCGTTCTAGGATAGCTGCTGTTTCGATATCGGGTTTTAAGTGTAGATTGGCTTGACGACTGGTTGCTTCAAATTGTTCATACATTGAGGTTAATAATGTCGTCTTTCCGACACCACTCGCACCAAGCATGGTTATATTGAGTTCTTTAGGCATCTTTCTCCATCCTTTGGGTAGAGACGCGCCATAACACGTCTGTAGGGGCGGGTTTAGGGATTACTATTGATTGTTTTTTTAACTTTTATACAAAACCTGCCTTTAATTTTAATATAATTCTAGAACAAGTCTGTGTATCTCATGTAGGATGTAGGGGTGAGTCGCTGAAATCCAGTTCTTATGAAAGAGCGCTAAAGCGCTCACTACGAACGGCGCTAAAGCGCTCACTACGAGCGAATTGATCGCGCCAAGTCTAAATTAATTCAAAAACTGGAGTTGTTTTAGGGAGTTAGCGGCTATTGATTGATCCACTAATGATAACCATTGTTGACGATCATCACCCTCTTGGTTATCGCCAAATTCTTTCGACCAAACCTGAGCTTTTTCTTGGAATAAAAAGATTTGCCATTCATTCTTGACATCTTTGGCTCGCAGTACCTGATCAACAAATTCTTCAACTTCAGCAAACGCAGCTTGACCCGGTTCACCGTAAAAATCTTCTAAGGCGTGTTGACATTTAAACAAGGCTTCTTCTTGTAATGTTTCCAAATAGGTGAAGATTTCCTGTGCCTTAATCTCTCGCGAGTCCATGGCATTTGATGCCGACAAACGGAGATTGGTTTTATCTGGATTGAGATTATCTAAATGAGGACGAATCCGATAATGAAAGTTGGCTTTATAGGACATTTCAAAATTTGATAGGGTTTGGAAAGCGTGCTTGAGTCGGACTAAATTATCAGGAATGATTTCTGCCATGGCTTTAAGAAATTCTGATCCTCTGGCTGGGGTGAGTTCTCCTAAATTTCCTTGATTTATCAGTACCTCCGTAACTTGAGATTTTGCCTGTTTCACATATTCTTTTAGTCCCATGTCCATAGCGTGAAAATGGCGAGTGAGATGATTACGGATTTCATGGAGGTATTTAGCATAAGTGGTTTGCCAATCCCCTTCTTCAAACCGTCGGGCAATGATTTCGTTGAGGGGTTCCTCTGTGGGTATACCTGTATCGCTTTTGCAGGTTTGGATAATGGATTCAACCTGTTGTTTAAAGATATCTTGTTCATCGCGCTCCTTGGCTATGTCGAGCTGATCTAATAGTTCTTCCAGTCCCCGCGTTAGATTTGCCCAGAGTTTATTGAATAATCGCAAAAATTTACCTTGTTCATTGATATCATCAACAATTAAGCCACCTGACCAAACAAGACGGGCTTTCTCTAGTTCCGCATTAAGCAAGATTTGCAGTTCTTTAAGTTTTTTCTGGTAAACGCGGGCATGTTGCTCATCTAAGTAGGTGATGTTATTTGCCAGATAGTTGAGAACTAAGTCGAGAATGGCATTGGTTTCCTCTGAATTAGAACAATCGGCAATTTTGCAGCGGATGACATCAATATGTTTATCGTGGATACTGGTTTGATGTTTCTGACAGGCTTCCATGTTGTCATCGGTTCCGGTGACATGGTTGAGAATCATAAATGAGCGATTCTCTAGATTGTTTAATGCTTCGGCTGCGGTGTTGTATAAATCTGTATCCCGTTTTTCCCATCCATAGCGGAGTCTATCGGGACGGCGAATAAAAATTACTAAATCCACCTCTTGTCCGATGGTTTCTAGGATGAGTTTCTCATCGCCTAAACGAGTATCTCCTAAACCGGGTACATCGACTAAGGCAATTTTACCAACATCGGAATTTTTGAAGGGACAGAAGATTTTAACTTCGCGAACGGCTAAATGATCAAAGGTAATTAATTCGCCTTGGGGAAAGCGGCGTTGGGCGACATATTCATGAATCCGTTCTTTGGGAATGGGGGGTAGTTTTCGGGGTGCGCCAGACAGGAGTAAGTGTCTGTACATGGGTAAGTGTTTATGGTAGTCTTCTTTGAGATGCTCATACATGGACTTTTTCGTCGCATCTGTCCCCGAAAATTCTGGTAATGTTCCGGCAAATTCATCTATGGTTTTGGGAGGATCAGCTAATTCTAATTCCTGGTAATAGGGCTGAATGACTTCTTGTAAAAACGTCTGTTCAGAATGAACCGTTACTTCAGCATAGGGTTCTCCTGGTTGATGATAAATGGTGCTGCGAACAGCGGTACAAGCACCGCCTCGGAGGGCGGGGATTTCATCATCGGTGAGTCCACTGATACTCTGGAGGAAGGTACTTTTCCCTTGACCCATGAGTCCCACGACGCCAATATTTAAGGTAGGGCGGGAGAAGCGATCGCGAAGTTGATGCAGTTGCTCCAGTTGCGTGCTAATCTGTAAGCGCAATGGGGAAAAGTCGATTTGGCTGAGGCGATCGCACACTTCGGGTTGGTCTAGTTTATCCTTTAAGATATGACGCCGTTGATCTAAGGAGCGGAGCAAGTTGGTCAGATTTCTCAGATGTTCCTCGACATCAGCGATGCTCTGAACTAAGGGTTGGCGTTGTTCTATAATTTTGGCTAGGGTTTCGGCGCGATTAGACATAATAGATTAGACATAATAGTTAATTGGGCGGTTGTAGACGCGGAGAAATCGCTGGGCGGTTGAAACCGCAGCTACACAAACAAAACCCGCCTACGCGGGTTTCCCCACCCTAGTTTTTTCTCTTTCCTTGTCAAGTGTAAGGCTATTCATACATGGTAGCGCGATCGCACGATTGAGGGAAACGATGCTTGTGTTCCGCTCAAGCCGGGAGACTGACTGACGATGAGGCGTTACACCACTATAGAGGATTGTGCGATCGCGTGGAGGACACAAACGCTAGTTTCTGGTGAGATAGGCTGATGTCAATGTGCGTGCGATCGCGTGGCTAGGCAAATTGCTAATATGGCTAGTATTGAGGAAATGAGGTTCCTCCGTTTTAACTATGCTAAAATAACAAGAAATTTACGATTAATTAAACAATAAATTGCATTTAAATAAACCTAACTTGAGGATTGCCAAGCGTGCCACGCCCAAAAAAGACCAGTAGTAAAACGAAGGGGAACAGCGCAAAAACTAGCAATGGCGCTAAATTATGCTTTGAACAAACCCTGTGGACAGCAGCGGATAAACTACGCGGTCTTATGGATGCGGTCGAATACAAGCACGTTGTTCTGGGGTTAATATTCCTCAAGTATATTTCCGATGCGTTTCAGGAACGATATCAGAAACTAGACAAGGAGTTAGGGTATGGCTCCTAGAAAAAAGCGTAATCTGCAATTACCGCCGGATTATGGAGAGATTCTCAAACAGATTAAATCGCGGATTCAGTCGGCTCAAATCCAAGCGGTTTTAGCGGTTAATCGAGAATTGATTCGGCTGTACTGGGATATTGGCGGAAAAATTGTTGAACGGCAGAAGCTAGAAGGGTGGGGAACTGCTGTGATTGAGCGCTTGGCAAAGGATTTACAGCAGGCGTTCCCTGGCGTGAAGGGATTTTCTGCTCGTAATATTTGGCGGATGCGAGCTTTTTATCTTGCTTATACCCAGCAGATACAAGAACTCTCTAACTCTGTGGCAGAATTGGATGGGCAAAATCTGCCACAGGCTGTGGCAGAAATTCCTTGGGGTCATAATGTTCTGTTGCTGGAAAAAGTCAAGGATGTTCAGGCTCGGCTTTGGTATATTCACAAGACGCTAGAACAGGGTTGGAGTCGTTCTGTTCTTTGGCATCACATCGATACGAAGCTTTACCAGCGACAGTTTCAACCAGAGAGGGCAGCAAATTTCCAGTTGACGCTACCTCCTGCTCAATCGGATTTGGTGCGGGAGGTGCTGAAAGACCCCTACAATTTTGATTTTTTAACGCTGGCGGATGACGCCCAGGAAAAGGATTTAGAACGGGGATTAATTGAACATATCCGGGAGTTTCTGCTTGAACTAGGCGTTGGTTTTGCCTTCGTTGGCAACCAATATCATTTAAACGTTGGGGATGAGGATTTTTATATTGACCTGCTTTTTTATCACTTGCGTTTGCGCTGTTTTGTCGTTATTGACCTGAAGATGAAAGAATTTAAGCCGGAATTTTCGGGCAAGATGAATTTTTATGTATCGGCTGTTGATGATTTATTGCGACATCCAGACGACCATCCGAGTATTGGCATCATTTTATGTAAGACGAAAAATCAGACACTTGTCGAATATGCGCTGCGAGATGTGAATAAACCGATTGGGGTTTCGACTTATCAATTGCGGGATGCTTTACCGGAGCAGTTGCAGGGAAGTTTGCCAACGATTGAGCAGTTGGAAGCGGAGTTAGAGGCGGTGTCTGTAGAAATTGATGAGGAGGCATGAGATAAAAATGATGACGGTTGCAGAAATCGCTCGGCGGTTGTAGACGCGGCGCGGGTTTCCACACTCCTAGTTTTTTCTCTTTCCTTGTCAAGCAAGCGCAAGGCAAGTTCAGCTGCGATTTCCTTGGCAACATCTGGGGTAAGGCTATCCATACATAGTAGCGCGATCGCACGATTGAGGGAAACGATGCTTGTGTTCCGCTCAAGCCGGGAGACTGACTCACTACGGAGGCGTTATACCACTATAGAGGATTGTGCGATCGCGTGGAGGACACAAACGCTAGTTTCTGGTGAGATAGGCTGATGTCAATGTGCGTGCGATCGCGTGGCTGGGTAAGTTGCTAATATTGCTAGTGTCGAAGTAAGCTGTCATGCATTTAAATTGGGTATTAGTAGCGAGCAAGATGCTCGCACTACAAGATTTTCATCATTAAGGACAAATGATGATCTGCTTCATTAACTTTTATTGTGCCTACCTACTTATAAATCGCAACGCTTTTGGTGTCCAATTACGGGCAATATCAAATTTGATTATTGGAAATTTTTGTTATACTAGAAAAATAAGTTGTCCTATAAAATGTAATGGCGAATCGACAAATATCTCCATCTCTATATTGCCCCATGTTTGTAATAGGAGTAGAATAAACCAAACTATTAGCCAATAAATACTCAAGTAGATACAAGCAATAGAGATAGCAATTACTTCCCCAGGTCGTTGATTCATAGCTCTCTTTTTATGTAGATGTCGATTATTGAATTCTAACAAGGGGTAGATGAAAGTAAGGACACGGCAATGAAAGAGCCCCTACACCAATGGTAGGCTGTGTGCTGCTACGAATGGGTGATGTGAGATAGGTGACGGTAGCTTCCCCTAGCTGTTGCGCTGTAAACGGTGAGGGGGTTTAACCCGATTCATTTATAAAATAGGGAGACTGTCGCTATTCTATCGCCACCTATGCCCCTTTGCATTAACCCAACCTGCCCAAAACCCGACACCTCAGAGAATGAGCATCAGCGCTTCTGTCAAAGTTGTGGCTCACAATTGCTGCTGAATAGATTCCTCCTATTTTTTCGCACATCCTTACTCATTGAAGTGATCGCGGGCGATCGCTTCGATAGCGGCTTCAAGGTTTGATAAATCCCGTGTGACGACATCCCAGACTGTATCAGTATCAATTTCCATATACTGATGTGCCAAAAAATTACGAAACGATTTGATTCCATTCCAATCGACTTCAGGATGTTCATCTTTCCAAGCCTGGGGTAATAGACTGGTGGATTCTGCCAAGGTTTGCAGATTGTACAATGTTGCTTTGATCAGAACAATATTTTTCTTAAATTCCGTTTCTCCTTGGAGCGTCCACTGGCGAATTTCCGAGATAGCATTGCGAATGTAGATAAGATGGTTGACGGCTCTACTCATGCTTTACATTCATTTATAATTCGATCGCCTCTTGGAATACATTCTCAGCAATTAGTGGACTTAAACCCCGAACAGTTGTAATGTCCACCTTACTGTTCAAGAAAGACTCTAAATCATTGATTAATCCCCCTGGAAACCAAGCACTCGTGCAGTTTCGATCATAATCAATCAAAAAATCAATATCGCTCTTATCGGTTGCTTCTCCCCGTGCGACAGAACCAAATATCCGTACACTGTGAGCGCCATGTTTGGCAAAAATGGCAAGTAATTCATCCCGGCGTTCTTGTAAGTCTTGAATCGTTCGGATTGCGGTTGAGCAGCCCATATTCACTCCTTATCGTAATCTGTAAGGGTACGGCAATGCCCATTAGTGTCAACTTAAGGTAGAAAACCAATGCTGGCAAGGTTTTAAACCGTGTCTATCTACTCCTCAACATTTTCCCCCTCATCCCCTAACCCCAACTCCGGACCGTGGGGAGAAGGGGAACCCTCTCCCCGCTCCCCTCTCCCCGGCGTGGGAGAGGGGCTGGGGGTGAGGGGTTGAGCTTAAGTTGACACAGGTGAGCAATGCCATACCCCTACATCAATGGTACGCTGTGGGACAGATAGCGGCGGGTTCCCCCGGCTGTTGAATCGTAAACGGTGAGGGGTTAAACCCGATTCATTTATAGTTAAATAGGGAGACTGTCGCTATTCTATCGCCACCTATGCCCCTTTGCATTAACCCCACTTGCCCAAAACCTGACACCTCCGAGAATGAGCATCAGCGCTTCTGTCAAAGCTGCGGCTCAGAGTTGCTGCTGAATGGGCGTTATCGGGTGATGCGCCTGATTAGTGATAAGAGTGGCTTTGGTAATATCTATGACGTCTACGAAGGGAGTACGCCGAAAATCCTGAAAGTTCTCAAGGATCATCTCAACCAAGACGCCAAGGCGGTGGAACTGTTTGAACAAGAGGCGGTGGTGTTAGGGCGACTGAACCATCCTGGTATTCCGCAAGTGGATAGTTCGTTCCTCTATCAGACGCGCAATGGGTTGGGGTTGCATTGCTTGGTGATGGAAAAGATAGAAGGACCCACCTTAGAACAGTGGTTAGAACAACAGCACAATCGACCCATTTCTGAAGCGCAAGCGATCGCGTGGTTAAAACAGCTTGCAATTATTCTACAGCTTATTCATGATCAGCAGTATCTGCATCGGGATATTAAACCCTCTAATATTATGCTTCGCCCTGATGGGCAGTTGGTGTTAATTGATTTTGGTACAGCACGGGAAGTTACCCGCACCTATCTAGCGAAAGTTGGCGCAGGCGGCGGGATTACGGCGATTATTTCATCCGGGTATACCGCCCCCGAACAAATGAATGGGGAAGCGGTAAGACAATCGGATTTCTTTGCCTTGGGACGTACTTTCGTCTTTTTGTTAACCGGACATCATCCCAGCCAGTTGTATGATGCTCAAACGGATACACTAAACTGGCGTAATCACACCACCGGGATTTCCCCAAACCTATTGCAGTTAATCGATGAGTTGATGGCGCGACAGGTTCGCGATCGCCCGCCAACTGCCCAAGCTATTTTACAACGCCTAGACGCCTTAGAGCATCAACCCGCCACATTGACCGAAACTCTGAAAGTGGGAGTCGCTCCCCTCCCTCAACCCGAACCCGCCCCAGAACGCCACTCTGGGCGCTGGCAAGTGGTGATTTTAGTGTTAGCAATACTGGTTATTTTAGGGATTGGAATTATCGGTTCAGGCGGGTTAAATTCTCAATGGGTTTGGATATTTACCCCAGCGCAAGCACCGCAACGAAAGGGAGATGTGGATTATTTTCCTTACGTGGAGGGAGCCGATAGTGAAGGGAGAACCGCTGAATTTAGTGTGGCGGTACTTTCACGGGAATATAAATGGAAACTGGGGAGTACCTTTCAAGTTAACTATAATCAGCAGATGATCCCTATTGATGCGTTACGGTCAAATTTGGAGGACGAAGGGATACAAAGTTTGATGGAAAATCCCAGTGAAATTATTTCGGTGGGAACTGCTTCCTGTGAAGGAACTCCCGTGGGAGAAGAACAGCGAGCCTTTCAACGCGCCGAACAAATCCAACTGTTAGCCAAAAAGTTATTTCGGGATGTTGCATCGGTGGACAACTATCGCCTCTTAAATCTGGGTCAATTTAACGGAGACAATTGTCAGCCGGATCAAGATGCCACGTCTTACCAACGGAGTATGATTATTATTGGCGTGAAAAATAAAACCCCTGGCGTAATCGTCGATGAAGCCTTGCGATCGCGCTTGGAACAGACACCCTTTGGGGATTTTCGCCTAGAGGATTACTCCCTGGGTTCGCCTGAGCGGTTTCAAACCATATCCAGTCAGCTAGAGAATCCGGAAACGCCGGAAACGCCAGATACACCAGAGACACCGGAAACACCAGATACACCAGATACACCAAATACGCCGGAAAACCAGGAGACACTGGAAACACCAGAGACACCGGAAACGCCAGAGACACCGGAAATACCAAAAACGCCAGAATTGTAGGCGTGATAAGTAGCTAAGACAGGTTAGGAAATTCTTGACTGTTAAGAGTTGACTAACTGATGTTCTGTCCGTACCTCGTAGTGCTATAAAGGCGGATTTGGTATAAACTCCAGTTCCAAGCCACAACGCCCAAAATAGTACACAAAAAAATAGTCACAAAAAAATAGTAGAGACGTTAACTGTAACGCCTCTACCTTTAATCTTTATAATACCCCCAAGGGAATTCGAATCCCTGTCGCCTCCGTGAAAGGGAGGTGTCCTAGGCCTCTAGACGATGGGGGCTTGTTTCTCAGACCTTAATAAATATAACGAACATTTTTGGGCTTGTCAACTCCTGAGCCAAAAAATTAATCGGGAAAATTTATTTCTCCAACTGAGTGACCAGATGAATCAACTCTGGTAAAATGAGCTTCTCCATGGCGAGGGTGACCGCTCCCGTAGAACCAGGAAGGGAGAAAACTAGCTTACGGCGATACACTCCAGCGACAGCCCGTGACGCGATCGCGCGTGAGCCAATCTCTTGGTAACTGAGCCAACGAAAGACCTCACCAAATCCGGGTAAGGTCTTCTCTAATAAACTCGCTAAGGCATCATAGGTGGTATCTCGCGCCGCAATCCCTGTACCCCCGTTAACCACAACCGCCTGAATATCCGAACGCTGGGCGAGGACTTGCAGATACGTCTGAATCTGGTTCGGTTCATCCTTCAGAATCTCATAAGCGACAACCGCATGACCCGCATCACGCAGCAATTGCTGGATGCAGGAACCACTGCGATCAGAGTCGGGCGATCGCGTATCACTGACAGTTACCACAGCACAAGCGATCGATCTTGAGCCTATATTGGGATGAGGCTGATGAGTCATATCACATCCTCTATTTTCCCTAGAGGGACGGGTTTAGTACAGTTATCAGTTTTTCCCCCAGTGTTATCGGTGAAACCCGCCCCGAAAAAACGGGTGGAAAACTTCTGTCGTGGCTACTGGAGAATCAAGATTTACTGAATCCTAAACCATTCTCCTCAGCATAGCGCTCCATGAAACGCATAAAACGATCCCATTCTTCTTGCGATTTCATGATCACAATTGCTTCTAATGCCGTCGGTTGTCCATTGACAAATTTGCCTTTAACCTCTCGGCTAACTAGCTCTCCTTCTTCGTCCATCAGGTATATACCTGTTATTTCTTCACCATAGTTGCCATTAAGCGCCTTGGGATTATCAAAATAAAATGTTGCCGTACCATTGCTGCCATCACGAGAGCGAGTAAGGCGCACATCAGGTACAACTTCTTCGTCAATGCCTTTAATAAATTGAATTTTAGCCATGAGCCGTTCAATCAAAATTTAAGAAGGTTATCACCAATTGAATGATCAGCCGTGCTTGCCATTTGCACAACGACTGGAGTTGGAAATTTCCTCAAGGTGTGAATCCAGTTCTACGTCCAACCCCGAGGAACTGCTGCGTCTTGAGCTTCCAGACACTGATCACCGATTGTTTAATCTCCGCCCATCTAGTCCTACCTGAGAACAGCAAGCGATTTTGGCGTTTAGATTTCATAAGTGATTTTAGCAAAAACTTTACAATTAACAAAAAAATACCGTTTTCCTGCCATAACGACCGAGGTAATGGCAAAATTGATAGAGCAGATCATCAAAAAATTATCAATCGCCTCCTCATCGGCGTTAGCGTAGCTCGGTAAATCCTGGCTCACCTTACCCCCCTTAGAGGATACGGTTTTTCAGGTTCCTGCCAAAAATCTGCACCGTTTCACGGCGAATCCTTCAGCGCTTGACCCGAAACCAGGTACAAGCCTGGGACTATCGCCACCTTTGCTCTTCCAAATCCTTAACCAATATCAATGGGCAAAAAGCGCGTTCTCTCTGGAGTTCAACCAACTGGAAATCTTCACCTGGGTAACTATCTCGGAGCAATCCGTAATTGGGTAGAAGCCCAGAGTCAGTATGAAAATTTCTTTTGCGTCGTCGATTTACACGCGATTACGGTTCCCCATAATCCAGCAACTCTAGCCACCGATACCTACACCATCGCGGCGCTATATCTAGCCTGTGGCGTGGATTTGAACGATTCCACCATCTTTGTTCAATCTCACATCCCCGCTCACTGTGAACTCACCTGGCTGTTTAACTGCGTCACGCCTATAAATTGGCTGGAACGGATGATTCAGTTTAAAGAAAAGGCGGTGAAGCAGGGCGAAAATGTTAGTACGGGTTTACTGGATTACCCGGTGCTGATGGCAGCCGATATTTTGCTGTATGATGCGGACTTAGTACCCGTAGGAGAAGACCAAAAGCAACATATCGAACTGACTCGTGATATAGTGATTCGGATTAATGACCAGTATGGCAGCAAGAAAAAGCCTGTGCTGAAACTGCCCGAACCCTTAATCCGCAAAGAAGGAGCGCGGGTGATGAGTCTCACCGATGGCACTAAAAAAATGTCCAAATCTGACCCCTCGGAAATGAGTCGGATTAATTTACTGGATTCTCCAGAGGAGATTCAAAAGAAAATTAAGCGCTGTAAAACTGATCCGATTAAGGGGCTAGAATTTGATAATCCAGAACGTCCAGAGTGTCATAACTTGCTCACGCTTTATACCCTGCTGTCGGGGAAAACCCAGGAAGCTGTCGCCGCCGAATGTCAGGATATGGGGTGGGGACAGTTCAAAACGGTGTTAAGTGAGGCAACGATTGAAGCTCTTAAACCGATTCAGCAAAATTATCAAGCCGTGATGGAAGATAAGGGTTATCTAGAGTCAGTCTTACGTCAAGGGCGCGAGAAAGCAGAAGCGATCGCTCTCTCAACCCTATCCAGAGTCAAGGCAGCTATGGGGTATTCTACACCTCTGTAGAGACGTGCCATGGCGCGTCTGGGAGATGAGGGGAATGAGGGGGATGAGGGAGCAACGAATGACAAATGACGAATGACGAATGACAAATGACAAATGACGAATGACGAATGACAAATAACAAATGACAAACCTTACTCAACCCTCGTTCCGAGACGCGGTTAAATCAGGGAAATTCTTAATTACGGCAGAGGTTAGCCCCCCCAAGGGAGGTGACGCTAGCCAGATGATTAACTTGGCAAAACCACTGAAGAATCGTGTCCATGCCGTTAATCTTACCGATGGATCTAGGGCAGTGTTGCGGATGTCTTCTTTAGCCGCTGCCGCTATTTTAGTCCAACATGGGATAGAACCGATCTGTCAGATCGCTTGCCGCGATCGCAATCGATTGGGGTTACAGGCAGATCTGATGGGGGCGCAGGCTTTGGGTATTCGTAACATTCTTGCCCTCACGGGTGATCCGGTAAAAGTCGGTGATCATCCTGACGCCAAGCCCGTTTTTGATCTAGAATCAGTACGTTTGCTCCAGCTAATCAGTAAACTCAATAACGGTTTCGATGCTAATGACAAGCCATTGTCAGATGGAAAGACAGAGTTATTTGCTGGAGCCGCCGTTGACCCTCAGTTAAAAAGTTGGTCTGGATTACAACGTCGGTTTGAGCGTAAACTAGAAGCGGGTGCCCAGTTTTTCCAGAGTCAACTGATTGCTGATTTCCAGCGGCTGGAAATGTTTATGGATAAGATTGCGGCTGACACCGATAAGCCGATTTTAGCGGGGATATTTTTGATTAAATCGGCGAAAAATGCTCGATTTCTGAATAAATACGTTCCCGGTGTTAATATCCCCCAATCAATTATCGATCGACTGGCAGAAGCCGCCGATCCACTGCAAGAAGGGATGAAAATTGCCGCTGAACAAATCAAACTCGCGCAACAATTGTGTCAGGGTGTGCATATTATGGTGATTAAGCGAGAAGATTTGATTCCCCAGATTCTGGATTTAGCGGAAATCCAACCTCTGAATCGGTAAAATGAATTTCATAGACCGAAATGTTTTCGGTTGCGATCGCGATTTTCTAGATGTGCCATGGCACGTCTGGGAGTAGGGAAAGAGACAGTAATCGTGATTAAGAGTAGGTCTTTCAGCATTCGTCAGGAGATATTTGCTGATAGAGTGGGCAATGGCTCACCTTCCAGGCAATGTCCTGATTGACCGACTGGGAATAAGGATAAATCAGGTGTAGCTAAAACGTCAAAAATCATCCATTGAACAGCAAGGGTGTTGACGTTTAATTTTTGGGTTTATATTCAAGCTCTGAACTAAGGTTAGGGGCTTGATTTGAGGACAAAGGAACGGATGAATAAGACGGTAGATACCGAAATTTGTAACGTTACAGTGTATGATAACCAGGCGCTAGTCACGCGCCGAGGGGTTGTGCAGCTAACGGGTGAGGAACGGGAACTGGTGATTGCTAATTTGCCCGTAACCCTGCTGAGTGAGTCCGTTCAGGTGTCTAGTACGGGTCATGCAGGGGGGCGGTTATTGGAGGTACGGACGGAAAAAAGCAGTACTCGTGAAGCGACTCACCCCAAAGTTAGCCAACTGTCAGAAGAAATTGGTCAGTTAGAAGATCAAAGACGTCAGGGACAAGATATGCTGACGTTGCTGAATTTACAGCGGAATTTTATCAAAAATTTAGGCAATCAGTATCTAGAACGCTTGACAAAATCCCAAAATCCTGAACCGTTGAACTTGACTCAAATCGGGGAATTGCTGGATTTTGTCGGAGAACGGTGGCAGAATTTATCGGGTGCGATCGCGCAACAGGATCAGGAGCAGAAACAGGTTAACACTCAGTTGCAGGCGGTGCGAGGGCAGTTTCAGCAGCTCTCTACTCCCCAGATTCATGACAGTTTTAATATCATTGTCACCCTAGAACCAGTGGGGGCGGGTGAATTGGCGATGGAGGTTTCTTATAGGGTTAAGGGAGCAAGTTGGGAACCTGTCTATGATGTCCATTGGCAAGATAGCCAGCAAACCGCCCGACTCAGTTACCTGGCTCAAATTACCCAAAACACAGGTGAGGATTGGTTAGGTGTAGCGCTTACCCTTTCCACCGCTCAACCGGGGGTAGGGCGGCAAATTCCCCCAATTACGCCTTGGTATATTGATCTGCAACAGCCTAGCGCTTTGGCAAATCGGACAACAACCAACCCAAAGGAGCATAACGCACCTCGCCCCACATTGGTGAATATGCCCTTTGCGGGGATAGCGCCAGAACCTGAACCGACGATAGATGACGAGTTAGAGCGGTTGAGAGCCCAAAAGGAACTGGAGGAAAGTCCGGGACAAAAGGGTATTGTGACGTTTACCCTTGACAGTAAAGCAACGATTCCCAGTGATGGGGTGAGTCACAAGGTTGCCATTTTCCACAGAGATGATTATCCCTGTAGGGCTGAGTATGTGGCGATGTCGCGCCAACTTAATTTTGCTTACCTGAAAGCAACGGTGATGAATCCCTTGAATGGCGTTACTTTATTACCGGGACAGATAACTATCTTTCGCGATAATACGTTTATTGGTACTAGCAAAATCCCAAATATTGCCCCCGGTCAAGAGTTTCAAATCGATTTAGGTGTGGACGATGGGTTGAAAATTGAGCGGTATTTGGTGGAACGACAGATGGATAAGAAGCTGATTGGCAATCAGCAGCGGGAAGCGGTGACGTATGGGTATCGGTTAACGGTGGCGAATTTACGGGAGCAAGATGTCCAGGTTAAGGTGATGGAACAACTCCCAGTAAGTTGTCATTCTCAACTCAAAGTTCGGCTCACTGATGCTAATCCTCATCTGGAAATCGGTGAGTTGGGCGTGTTGGAATGGTGGCTGACTTTGCCTTCCCTTTCGTGTCAGGAGTTGTCCTATCAGTTTACAGTGGAGTATTTGCCAGAATTTAGGGTGATCGGATTGGATGTTTAGCAATTTTTGTCAGCCACTTAATCACTCCCTGGCACTCTAAGGATCAATTATACGTGTGAATTTGGGGATAGTTTTGGAATACGAAGAAAGCACAATGATTATAAAGAAATATTTATGCCAAGCGAGTTAACTGCTGAGATTCTAAGACAACATTCTGTCAAGGAGCGGAAAGCCCTAATTTTAGAACACGCCTCTTTAATTGATGCTACTCACATAACAGATGAAAAGTTGCGTAAAGCCTACAAATTAGGGACAATTATTTCCTCATTATCAAAAGATTATTTTTACTACCAAATTGAACAAAACAATCAATTAGAACAACAATCTCAACTCATTCAAACGAAAACAGATGATTTTGCCACAAATTTTATTGACTGGTTAGAAAAAGACTTTGAAAATAAAAAACAAATACTTGATCGGCATCCTAACCCACGCAATCTATTTGAGCTATGCGGAGCAAAATTACTGGTGACAAGCAATTCTGTCACCAGAAGTCTCAGCACAAAAATGGGACGTCTTTGGGAAGAAATATCCAACATTAGTCCTTACGTCATTGTACCAGAGTTTGAATTTAATATTAAAATCACTGGTATTGATATCGTCATTTTTTCAAACGAAACAGTTTATCTTGCACAGTTAAAAACTCCAAAAGGTACATTAACAGGCTCCCAAAAAACCAGAGCTGAAAAGGAGTTAAGTATTCAGGAAAACCCCCTATTCATAGCTGCCTTTGATTTGGGTCAATGGACATTCTCAAATAGCAGTCAAATTCCTCGAATCGCAGGTTCAGAATTTTGGCAGAAAATTTGTATGGATTATAATTTTGTTGAAAACCATGTCAGAACTATGTTGCAGAAAATTGACAAGGCTTTCTCTCAATTGGCTGCCAGCGAAACTTCAAATAATTCTTAACTTGATTAATCAGTGCAATTATCTTATACAAAAGCTAATCTTATACCAAGTTGCAGTCTAAGGTAGAATCTGTCATGCTGAGCATAACGCAGTGAAACGGAGTGACGCGAAGCATCTGTCCAGATTCTTCGCTTCGCTCAGAATGACATGATAGAACGCAACTTTGTATTAGCCTTTTTTAATCACTGCTCTGTAAATGAAATGGCATAAATTTTATAAAGGGAAAAGTGAGAGTTGTTCAACGAGTTCTTTCCCTGGCGGTTTATCTCCTTTAATCAAACTGTAAAGATAAGTACCAATGGCTTTTGCTAATCCAACAGGTACAGCATTACCAATTTGTTTATACTTAGACGTTATTGACCCACAAAAAATCCAGTCGTCAGGAAAGGTTTGGATTCTAGCACATTCTCGCATAGTCAAAGGACGCAGTTCTACAGGGTGACACATATCTGTGGCTTTTTGCTGTGGACTTGTCGTCACAGTAGGTGAAGGCTTATCCCAAGACAATCGCCTGTAAAATCCAACTTTACCACCCCCTGACTTGTAAGCACCCCCCATTGCTTCTTCTTTCAAATTTTCGGGTAAATATCTCCAGTTTTGTCCTGATTTGAGTAGTCTCAAATACTTTAAGCGCTTTTCTGAGTAAGGTGTAAACTCTGGATTTTGTTCAACTAAATTTGTTAACGCATCTCGTAAAGTACGCCACTTGGGTAAATCTCTACCGCTTTGACAATGGGTAGCCAAAGGAAATGTAACAGATTCACTATCTCTGGAACCAATAAACACAACCCGCTCTCTATTTTGGGGAACCCCATAATCGGCAGCTTGTAAAAGGTTGTACACCACCTTGTATCCAAGTTCGTGCATTTCTGCCAGTACCACCTGAAGGGCTGCACCTCTCATTTCGTCCGGTTCTAAAGGTGGATAATCTGCACCCCTTTGGTTAATGGGTCGGTGACGAATAGCAGCAGAAAGTAATCCTTTCACATTCTCCATTACGAAAAATCGGGGTTGAATGTCTCGAACAACACGGACAAACTCCATAAATAAACTGCCACGAGGGTCTAAGACTGAAGCCCTTTTTCCTGCTGTGCTAAAAGGCTGACAAGGTGCGCCACCTACCACCAAATCCACCTCATTCGGGCGTAATGCTCTCCCCTTCCCTAAAACTCGACCCCCTTCTAAAAGTAAATCTTGGGTACTGATTGTTTCAATTGCTCTTGGGATAGCACTTTCATGAAGATAGGGTCGGTTAAGGGCTATGGTTTTTACCGAATCACGGTCTTTCTCAACCACGCTTACGGTATGAAATCCGGCTAACTCTAAACCTAGGTCTAAACCAAAAGCTCCTGAAAACAGAGAAATAGAAATAGCTTTGCCATCTATCACGGCTGTCACTCCTACGCTAAATTACCCTTCTTTTTTTACGCCTTATCGTCTCCCTGGGCGCTTTGTCGTTGTAGTTATTGTATTGTAATGGTTTCAGGCATTTTTATTCAGAGGCGACTAGATAAGCTGTCATGCATATAAATTAGGTATAGGTAGGGGCTGCTGAATAAGTCTTGTGGTGGGGAGGCTCGCACTACAAGGATTTCACCATTATTGACATTAAGGTTTAAATGCCGAACAGCTTAAGACTTCTAGTCCATTTTAATGGACTTAAGCTATTAGCCCGGAGTTTGAACTCCGGGCTTTTGCTTTATTGAGACATTACTATTGACAATCCGACGCTTGATCCGCTCGTTTAACTGAGGCGCGATCGCTTGAGCATCGGCTGGATCAATAAGCTGAAGAAAGAGACGCTGGGCATCAATGCTGGAGTTCTCCACCGTTAGCTTTTATTGTGTCCACCTACTTATTGTAAACTTAGGGTTAGCATTGTCTACCCTAAGTTGATCAGTAGCGTTGAAATGAATAATTCGAGAACAGTGTTCGATCAAACAGAAATGGTTTCCGGAGTTGGAGTCCTCTGAACCCGCTGACTTGTAACCACCAATTGCACATCGGTGGGGGCTGAAACTAATCCTCGACGTACAGGACGCACGGGACGGTTATTCGCTAGCGCTAATTCACAACTGGACAAAATCTTGGCGAGTACTATTTTCATTTCAAATTGAGCAAACGCCATACCAATACAACGCCGTGCGCCACCGCCAAACGGCAAATATTCATAAGGATAAAAATGATGTTCGAGAAAACGTTCTGGCTTGAATTGTTTCGGTTCAGGGTATAAATCCTGCCGTTGATGGGTCAAATAGATGCAGCCCACCAAGACTGTATCGGGTTCAAGTTGATACCCCATTAACTCCACAGGCGATCGCACCACCCGTGGGAAGGTCAACATACCCACTGGGTAAATCCGCAGGGTTTCTGAGCAAACGGCATTTAAATAGGGCAAGCGAAACAGGGTACTGGGGTCTGGGTTATCTAAACTATCCAGTTCCTCTAACAGCTTCTGGCGTACTTCTGGCAGCTTGTGAATCCAGTACAACGCCCAAGCTAGAGCCGTCGCTGTGGTTTCGTGACCTGCGACTAACAACGTCATTAATTCATCTCGTAACTCCGTATCAGTCATGGGCTGTCCCGCTTCATCACGGGCAGACATGAGCATACTCAAGATGTCTGTACGAGAGTCGTCCGGTTGGTCTCGACGTTCATTGATTTCATCATAGATGAGTTGGTCAATTTGCTGTCGTTGGCGCAAAAAGCGTCCCCAAGGACTCCATGCCCCTAAATCTTGTCGCAGGATGGGAAAATAAAGCGCACTGACCCTGCCAGGGGTACTGCTTTGGTCAAGCATCATACTTAGAAGTTGCTCAAGTTTATGGTAACGCTCTCCCTCATATAAGCCGAACACAGCCTGTAATATCACCCGTAGTGAGATTTGCTGCATGAACGAACGAACAGAGAAGGATTTCCCAACTTCCCACTGGTGTAAAACTTGCTCTGTGATCTCGGCAATTAATTCTCCATAAGCTTTCATTCGTTCTCCATGAAAGGGAGGCATCATGAGCTGACGCTGACGGCGATGAGACTTCCCACTTAAGGTGATCACCGATTGGTTACCCAACATGGGTTCAAATAGCTCATTGTACTCTCCAGAAGCATCAAACTCTTTTGTATCGCTGCTTAAAATCTGCTGAAGCGCTTGGGGATTGCTAACAAAGACAAGAGGGGTAAATTTCTTGCCCAGCGGAACTGTAAAAATGTCGCCATAGTTTTGATTACAGGCTTCCATATAGGAAAATGGCTTGGCGATCCAGTGGATCATCTGTAACATAGCTGGAGCCTGCGGACCGTCTGGGAGTTGCATAGTAGCTTTTCCTTAGAGATTTTCTTTTTAAGATATCAGAGGTGCAACAAATTTGAATGGCACGACTAGAAGCGATCGCGCCAAGGTGTTAATCTCCAGAGTACTCTAGTTAATAGCGATCGCAATAATTATAGGGGTTATGAATGAAACTGTTTGTGCCAGGTCGCCTTTGTCTGTTTGGTGAACACAGCGATTGGGCGGGAGGCTACCGCCGCCTGAATCCTCAGCTTGAAAAAGGCTACACCATTATCACAGGAACCAACCAGGGACTCTATGCCAACGTCAAGCCCCACCCTAATCATTTCATTCTTCACGCTTCCCTGAGTGATGGTATTCGTCCAGAACCCATTCAGTTACCCATGGAACGCTCTGTTCTCCTTGCTGAAGCCCAAAAGGGAGGATTTTGCAGTTATGCGGCTGGCGTCGCTTATCATTTTCTTACCTATTTCCAAGTAGGTGGCGTAGAAATCGATAACTATCGCACTGATTTACCCATACAGAAAGGATTATCATCCAGTGCCGCTATTTGCGTTTTAGTCGCACGCGCCTTTAATCATTTATATGATCTGAAAATGAATCGGCGAGGCGAAATGGAATATGCTTATCTGGGTGAGACAACTACACCCTCTCGCTGCGGACGTATGGATCAAGCCTGCGCTTATGGGAATCAACCAATTGCCATGATTTTTGATGGCGCATCGGCGGATATTATCGAGCTAAATGTTCCAAAAGATTTGTTTTTTGTCATTGTTGATCTGGGCGCGAGTAAAAATACCCAAGAAATTCTCAGTCGGCTGAATCAGTGTTATCCCTTTGGTACTGATAACGTACAGAAGAATGTACAGCACTATCTCGGCACTATTAGTTATCAAATTACTCAAGAAGCTGTTGAAGCACTGCAAGCAGGAGATGCTCCCAATCTGGGTCAGTTGATGACAAAGGCTCAAGCTGAATTTGATCGCTATCTCATCCCCGCTTGTTCCCAACAATTGATGGCTCCCGTTTTGCACCAACTGCTCAATTATGAGCCGATTCAACCTTATATTTTAGGGGGGAAGGGTGTAGGTTCTCAAGGCGATGGCACTGCCCAATTTATTGTAAAAAATAAAACCAGTCAACAAAAAGTTATCCGAATTATTCAGCAAGACTTTCCCCAAATGCATCCCTTGACGTTAACTATTCATGCCAATTCCGAGTAGTCTTGACCCTTCACTTTGCTAGTTGGGCATTCTGATCATGAAAAAATATAAAAAATTACAACAAACGATTTAAGGTTCATTTAGTGCAAGCAATAAGCCTTGATAGGTAAAAAACTGACACAATAGCGAGCGAGACGCAAAGCCTGCGGCATGGCTTCGCTTAACGCACTACAACAACCTCTCCCTGTTCCTTGTTCTCTCCCCTCACCCCCATACTGATTCAGCAACCCTTAACTAGAGTTCACCCTAGTTATTAGATTCCAGGAATCCTTGTTCAATGAGAAACTCTTTCGCTACCTCACCCGGTTCCCGTTGTTTCCCAGTTACCTGATAATTGAGACGTTGCATTGTCTCATCTGTAATTGTTGCCGAAAGCTTGTTGAGTATCGTGGCAATTTCTGGGTTTTCTTCTAGGACTTCCTGACGCACAACGGGCGCAACTTCATAAGGAGGAAAGAAGTTTTTGTCATCTTTAATTCTGACCAAATTGAGAGCGCTGACTTCTCCATCTGTAGCAAATCCAACGGCAATATCAGCTTGATCTTGAGCCAAGGCTTGATACCTCAATGCGGCATTCACAGCTTTATACTCTGCTAGTTTAAAATCACCGTACACTTGCTTCAGCCCGGATAATCCATCGGGACGCCCTTGGAACTCATAGGTGCCAACCATCTTCAGTTCATTAGCTTGAGGCACTATATCAGAAATCGTTTCAATTCCATACTGTTCGGCATCATCGGGCGTCATAAACAGCGTGTATGTATTATTCATGGGAGCGGGTTCCAGCCATTCTAAATTAAACTGTTCCGCATACTCCTGGGAAACGATTTTATAGACTTCTTGGGAATCGCTATTCCGGGGACGCTTCAAAATTGTGATCAATCCAGTCCCTGTATATTCTGGATATAAATCAATTTCTCCCGATTTGAGACTCTCATGAGTCACCTGAGTCCCCCCTAAGTTAAGTTTGCGTTCTACGGGAAAGCCTTCCTCTTCTAATACCAGCGCATACATTTCTCCTAAGATAAATTGTTCAGCAAAATCTTTTGAGCCAACTCGAATCGCTCCTGATTCTGCACTATTACCACCGCAACTGCTGAGGGTGGCGATCGCGAAAAGAGTTAGTAATGGTAGAATTACCAATTGACGGATTTTTTGCATTATGCAGGTTTTCTGGGTTTTCTTCCAAGGGTTTAGCCAACACAATTCTAGCTGTAGAGACGCGCCATGGCGCGTCTCTAGAATACAATGAGGACCAATGATGATTCAATTACTGAATCTCTAAGGGCATTTGCCCAGATAGTAAGGCTTTGGTCGAAGACTCACCTGCTTTTTTCAACTGTCGCGTTAGTTGCAGATTCAACAAGACTAAAGCCAGGGATTGACCAACGAGGGCGAATAATACTGATGTTCCCGCCGTATATTCGATGCTAGCCCAAGGAAACGCCGAAAATAGCCATACCGCAGGTTTTACTAATGGGGACATGGACAAGACTTCCAGAATAATTGGCGGTAAGATAATCAGTCCACCAACCACCGTTGCAGCCCAAACCGCCCGCTTCGGTGTTTTCATCAACAGCATAAGCTGTCCAATTGAAGCATAGAAAACGATGAGACTGACAGTTACTAATAGTCCCAAAATCGCGGGTGTCTTGTATTCACTGGGCGACCACAGCAGAATCCATGGCAGTAAAATAGCAGACGCGATCGCTAAATTCAAGAAAATCGCCACAGGCGCTGGACTGGTTCTGCCCCAGATTAAGTCTGCCATAATTCCAGCCTTGCGGGACGAGCGTTTGGCATGGCGGTAACGCGCCCAATCTTGCATCGTTTGACGATGGGGACTCAACGCTGCAATTAACCCTAAAAATAGGATCAAGTTAAACACCAGCAGGATTTCTAGATTCTCAAACAATCCTTCAGCATAACTTTTCCATTCATGTACCTGAGGATTTAGGGCAAATCCGAGAATCATCACTTCAAAGCAAGCCGTTAACCGATAACTTTGTCGCTTACTCAGTAAGGTAGCCGTAGGGTTGTGAAAATTTCGATTTAATCCCTGCCAAATCCAGTAACTCCATAAACCCGCATTGAGAATGGCAAATCCTGCCATCATCCAGATTGTCTGTCCGAGAGAGAGATAAAACCAACCCAAGTCCCAAAAATCACCGTTTGGATATGTATTAACGACATTGAGAGAACTCGAATCAATCAGGTACGGTAACAAAATTGCCGGATTAAATAAGGTCAGCCAATCCGTGGGGTCATGGTTCATACCCCCATCAATAACGCTGGTGCTAATCGACAGGAATAGGAGAATTGCGCCACCCCCCAACCACGCTTGAAAACCGCCCAACCAATTACCGACTAAGCCAAAAAGTAACGCCCCACTGAAAAAGAATAGGCAACTAGCACCTAGAACCGTGTAGAACGCTAAAATCTGACTCAAAGCAATGTGACCTGCCAAACCCGCCACCAGATGCAAGGGCAAGGCGAGGGCGGCGACTAGATAAAGTAACAGGGGGACTCCCAATAATTTGCCGCCTAAAATACTCAGCGTTGAACCCGGAGTCAACCGTAGAAAATTCAGCGTACCCCGACGTTCTTCCTGAGACAAATCACTAATCAGCATATAAGTGCCCACGACTAACAGGGCAAAAATACCGATTAGGCTGAGTCCCAAAAATACATCCTGCCACCAGAGTGACCAATTGATCACAAATCCACCCAAACCATCGGATAGACAGGCGGGAATTGTAGAATATTCCTCAGTTGAACCTGTACAATAACGGTTGTAAACCATCATGGTATCTTTAGCTACGGGTAATTTACCCGCGAAAGCCATCAGCAGCAGTAACTGTCCCAGGAAAGACATGGCGACGGCAATTAAAATATTGCGGGGTTTAAGCCGTCCTTTGATTTCCCGAAATAACTGGGGATTCCATTCGCCCAGTTGGTTAACTAAATTCAGTGCCATCGTAATCTCAGTCTCCGTAGGTAAAAGCTTATAGTGTTCTAACTCGATAAGTTTTGTGCGTCCTCCAGTTCGTTCCCGATGAGCGAATACTCAACAACTCATCATTACAAGTCGTTCTTCTCCTTCTCAATTAATCACCTCTCCCCCAATCCCTAATCCCCATCTTCCCGACAAAATTCCAAAATTGAAACATTGATTCCGGTCAGGGGGGTCAATTAGCCGTTATCATAAGAGACTGCCTGGTCAGTCATAAGGTTCAGGTGTCCACGTTTTGAAATTGTCCCCAAGATTACACGATAAGTTATGGCACAGCAGCACTACCGCATTACCCTTTTGCCCGGTGATGGCATTGGTCCAGAAATTATGGCAGTCGCGGTAGATGTGTTAAAGGTGATTGGCGCACAGTTCGACCTTAGCTTTGAGTTCACTGAAGCCTTAATCGGAGGGGCGGCAATTGATGCTACTGGGGAACCCCTACCGACTGACACCCTGGAAAAATGTCGCCATAGCGACGCTGTTTTACTGGCTGCCATCGGCGGTTATCAATGGGATAACCTGCCGCGCCATCAACGCCCGGAAACGGGTTTGTTGGGATTACGAGCAGGATTAGGTTTATTTGCCAATTTGCGACCTGCCACCATATTACCCCAACTCATTGATGCCTCAACCTTGAAACGGGAGGTGGTTGACGGGGTGGATATTATGGTGGTGCGAGAATTGACAGGCGGGGTTTATTTCGGTCAGCCCAAGGGTATCTTTACCACTGAAACGGGGGAAAAGCGCGGTGTAAATACGATGGCGTATACCGAAGCCGAAATTGACCGCATTGGACGAGTGGCATTTGAAACCGCTCGCAAACGCCAGGGTAAACTGTGTTCGGTTGATAAAGCCAATGTTCTCGAGGTATCTCAATTATGGCGCGATCGCATGACTCAATTAGCGGCTGAGTATCCGGATGTGGAGTTATCTCATCTGTATGTTGACAATGCTGCCATGCAGTTAGTCAGGGCACCTAAGCAGTTTGATACGATTGTCACGGGCAATTTATTCGGAGACGTGCTTTCTGATGCGGCGGCGATGCTCACCGGAAGTATTGGCATGTTACCCTCTGCCAGTTTAGGGGAAAAAGAACCCGGCGTTTTTGAACCCGTTCACGGTTCCGCCCCGGATATTGCTGGACAAAATAAGGCAAATCCCTTGGCTCAAGTCTTGAGTACGGCAATGATGCTACGCTATGGGTTGAATCAACCAACGGCGGCTGACCAAATCGAGCAAGCCGTTTTTAAAGTTTTAGAGAAAGGTAACCGTACAGGGGATATTATGTCAGCAGGAATGACCCTTGTCGGTTGTCAGGAGATGGGAAATGCTTTGATTGAGATTCTCAAACAGCCATAAGTTAAATCAACCAGGAGCGCAGCGATTCGCTCTACAGCGAAACGTCCGACAAGAATCATGGTGGTGAATTAAACAATAGGGTTAGGCGGGTGGTATACACATCACAGCAATGGCAAGAAGAGTATCAAGACACTCGGACAGGGTTACCGATGTTGTTAGACCCGGGTCTTCTCAGAGCCGCTCGGCAGATATACCATACCTATTATGAAGTCCATCCCCATCTAACCCAACGTCCCATGGGTGTGGCAATTGACCGTTTTACCTATCGTGGCAAGTTGATTTTTCGGGCGAAACCGATTCTTTTACCGCAAGAGTGTTTTGTACCACTGAGTCAGCTTGAGGCGGAAATGTATTAGTCATTTGTCATTTGTCATTTGTCATTGGCAACCAGTGAAATGGTGCTTGACACTGCCGAAACGGTATGACCTGTTTTCCAACCTAAAACGATCATACCGTGAGAAATGTGAAGCCTCGCGTCTTAAGACCGAGGCGTAACATCAGCTCAGAATCCACTCTCTTTTAAGGAGTGGAGATGTCAACCGACAATGGCAGTTGCTAGGAACATGACTCCCACCGAGCAAATTGCCAAGCCGAAAACCCGCAGGATAGCCAATGCATTCTCACTCCATCGCTTGAGGATAAGTTGACTTGCCATCATCGCGCCGAAAGCAATAATCCCTTGAATGAGCGTAAATCCCAGCAGGTATGCCGCTATCGGATTCATTTCGGCACCAATAATGGCTTCTCCATAAGCATAACCATGAAACAATCCCGCGATCGCAGCCAGTCCAGTTAACACTTTATAATCTAGACGGTATTGCCCTATCAGCATTGCCCCAAACAAAACCACCGAAGCGGCAATTGCCAGTTCAGTCATCGGCAAATCAATCGCTAACAGGTGAATCCCTGTACCTACCATTGCCGTTAACAAAAAGGCAACCGGAATAAAACCACCCCGAACAAGATTCGCGGCTAATAAACCCACAGCCACAACAAACGCCAAATGGTCAAATCCGATAACTGGGTGCGCGAATCCAGAGAGCAACCCTTCCCAGACATTGGCAGGGGTTCTACCCCCAACCGGGTGGTGAGCGGCGGCACGTTCAGCCGCCCCTAAGACACCAATCCAAACCAACAGAGCAATCTGAACCCAGTCAAATCCTGGTTTTTTTAGAGTAGAGCGTTTTAACGGATAGTGCCGCATAGTAGACTGTTTAAACTTCAATCGTTCACACCTCATCAATGACATATTTGGGAAAGGCGGATTTATTATAGCGGTTCTCAGTGTCGGGGCGGGTTTAGTTTCATCTGGGATTAAGGATAGCTGGGGAAGCTGGAGGAGATGAGGGTGTCGCAACACTCAACACTCAAAACTAAGTCAGGGCGGGTTTTGCACAAACGTTACCACCAATAGCCAAGCTGAAAATCCCTAAACCCGCCCCTACACACTCAAAACTTCCTCATCCCTGATTTGCCATCACAAAATTAGAAAAACTGAGTTGATTTACCTGATGCCATTGGTAAATCTGTTCGCGAAAGCCCTTCCACTGCTCGTAAACCTCTTTAAACGTACTATCTTGAGCAGCATTCTCCTCATATATCTCAAAGGATGCCTTCTGAGCCGCTTGCATAATCTCTTGAGAATAGGGCGTCAGCTTCACCCCAGCCTCCAGCAGTTTTCCTAGGGCTTGTTGATTTAAGGCATCATACTGTGCCAGCATATTTAGGTTGGCGTCCATGGCTGCCGTTTTGAAGACTTCCTGATACTCTTTGGGCAATTTATCCCACTCTGCCTTATTCACTTGCACTTCTAAGGTTGCTCCTGGCTCCCACCAACCGGGATAGTAGTAAAATTGAGCCGCATCCTGCAAGCCCAGCTTCTCATCGTCATAAGGACCCACCCATTCAGCCGCGTCAATTGCCCCCCGTTCTAGTGCCAGGTAAATCTCGCCACCGGGTAAAACTTGGGCATTGACTCCTAACCGGGACATCACGTCACCCCCTAATCCAGGAATCCGCATGGTCAAACCCTGGAGTTCCGCCACTGAGTTAACTTCCCGCTTAAACCAGCCGCCCATCTGAGTTCCCGTATTCCCAGCCGGAAAGTTAATCACGCCGAAGTCACTATAAAGCTTGTGCATCGCCTCTAAACCACCACCATGGTATAACCAGGCATTCTGTTGTTGGGCGTCTAAACCAAAGGGAACAGCCGTGCCAAATGCTAATGCTGGGTTTTTGCCGATGTAGTAGTAGCTTGCGGTGTGACCACATTGCACCGTGCCAGTTTGTACTGCATCTAGCACCTGCAATCCCGGAACAATTTCACCCGCCGCAAATGGCTTAATCGTGAAACGTCCATTGGTCATTTCACTGACACGCTGGCTGATGGTTTGGGCGCCGCCAAAAATAGTATCCAACGATTGGGGCCAACTCGTTGCCATGCGCCATCGAATTCTGGGTTGGCTAACGCTTTGCGCCCCTGAATTAGTGGCGGTTGGGCGACACCCCGCTAAGGCGGCGGTGCCTGTTGCACCAATAACAGCATTCCCGATAAATTTTCTGCGTTTCATATTCGTTATTTGTCATTTGTCATTTGTCCTTTGTCCTTCGTCATCCTCAAGGGAGCGCCAAGCAAGTTATATCATGTCCGGTTGAATACTCACATTTAGGTGGAGACAAGGCAGAAGGCAGAGGGCAGAGGGCTACCCGGTTTTCCAGACGTTCCGCCGGAACGTCTCTACCATAAGATGTGTTGTAAGCTGTCCTTAAAATTGCCTTTGCCCTAGAAATCCTCAAACTCCTAGCCGAACCACCGAGCAAGCGCCAGGATTGAGTGTATGTCGCGATCGCTCTAACCAACCGATTTGTTAACCTGGACAAGAAGAGACACTCATTCTATGATGTGAATAAGCTGATTTTTGGCGGGACGAAGCGGGGGCGCATAACCCCTACTCAGGTCAATTTGCTCGAAATACCCTTCGATACGGGCAAACAAAGCGGGGCTTTCTTCGATATCGATCTCGATAGTGTTAGTTTGGGTAAGAGTCGGGGAACAATATTGCGTTTTTTGTTCCTCACTCAAACCCTTCTCAGAGAGTCGCTGTAGGCGATCGCGATATTCTGCCAAGGTATTCTGACTGTTAGGATAATCTAGTATTGCATTGTCGAGAATCGCGATCGCGTCTGGGTTTGCCAATAGAGTATTTAAGTATCACTCACTATTGTTATCTATCGTCGTATAAGCAGCCAGCCTGGTGGAGTGATACACGATCGTTGTTTAAAGTAAGTTCAACCATCTCACTTTTAACGTTGCTAAAAGAAACGTTCAGCGTGCAATTATTAGGATCGGGATCGGTTGCTTCTGCAAACTGCCACTCATAATTAACCCAGTCTGTCTGCATTTCGGGTTCTCCTAATTCCTGCAAAAGCTGTTCTAAAACGGCTCGATCGTTCATACCTTTTTCAAAACGGGCTGCAATCTCTTTAAACTCAGTCGCAGGAACAGGAGTGGTAATATCAACAGCGACACAGCGAGGATTGTTGTCTTCACAGTCCCTAATCTCATCAACATTCAAATTATCCAACTGGTCGTCAGAAAACTTGGCAGAGAGGAAATTGCCATGCTCATCTCTCCATATATATGAGGAATAAAGCCTATTTATTTTCCCCGGACGACCGATAATTGTAGCGACTTCAGCGTAGCTCATGCCAACGTCAATTTGCTCGGCATAGCCTTCTACACGATCGCTCAGAGGTGTTTCTTCAGTCTTGGGGAGCGATTCGTTAGTACAGTCATAATCTAATTGATGTACATCGCTTAACCCTGTTTCAGAAAGTTGTTGGAGGCGATCGCGATATTCTCCTAATGTAGTTTGACTGTTAGGATAATCTGAGATTAAATCGTCGAGCAGGGCGATCGCGCCGTCCCAATCCTCCATACAAATCGCCTGATTGAGTTGATCAGTTGTGTCGTGGGCTTGACTTGGCGATTCCTGACAACCCAGGAGTCCTGCGATTAAAATTCCCGTAAGGTAAGGTTTCCAGTTCATCATTGCGTTTTTAGTAATTGATAGTTTTTCTAGCTACAATTGCGAAAAAGTTAGTTCCGCTAATTTAACGATGTTCCCAAGAGGTTAATAACAATTAATAATTGAGCCCGTCGCGTGTAATCCATACCCTGACCTGCATTTCCCTTTTTGCCCTCGTTCGTTTTATTGCGATCGTTTATTGTGACTTGATATAACTCGTTTTCCAACCGCCTCGCAATAACAAACCCCGTCTTATTGAAAAATGGCGAAGGTATTGTTGGAGAAACCGGGTTTCTGGCGAAGGATTTGGGTTCAGACCTCGATCGCCTCCAAATACTCCGACAAAAAATCAATCAGGTCCATCGATTCAGCGATAAAGCCCATCGCATCGCTAAATTTGGGGACTTGAACCAGGGAGGAAAAATGAGCGATCGCCTCCTGTTGTTTGGCTTTCTGGAGATACTGGAGATATTTCAACAGATTCTTCCGGGCATTATCCGCCTTTTTTTCCGGGCAATGCCCAGAATTGAGCCAGAGCAAAACCCGTTCGTTCAAACTGGCAAAGTCCTGAATTTCCATGTCTTTAAGCTGTTTGGAATGCTTAGAATATTGCAACAGGAGTTGCTCCGGCCCCAGACCCCGTTGGGTCGCGAGGCTTTGGCGAAAGGCTAAACTGGCGCGAGTCCCCACCATACCGGCAATCAGTTTGAAGTGAATCTCCTCCAACTGTTTATGGTTGCGAACAAAATCCGCAACTTTCACCCAAGCGCGGCGATCGGGCCACCAGTAGGGGGGTAAAAAAACCGATCGCCCCGTTTTCTCATCTTTGTGCAGCAAGCCAATCAAATCCCCCGGATCGCTCATCTGACCCAAGAAGAACGGGATGACGGGCAGTTTCTGGCGCTGACGGTAGAAATGGCTAATAATTTCTGATTTGCCAATCCCATGCTTGCCCACCAGGAGGATATTTTGCTCCGGTGGGGTCAGTTCCAAAACTTGATAAAGTTCGCGAGCATCAATACGAATCATTTTCTTCGATACGCATATTCAATTCAAGAGTTAGCAAAAATCTAGAATAATCATAATTTAACAGATTTTTAATTGGAATTCATTCGATGCCATAATGCCATAAAGCGATCGTCAGTTCGAGTCTTTTTATCAATTTGTGTGCGGGTCAAGTTGATGTCATTTCCACAAACACCTAATTTAGCCCCCCGCAAGTCCGCATCCGTCAAATTTGGAGAACCTAAACTTCCCAAATCCATCTGCATTTTGCGTAAATCTGCCCCCGTTAGATCGGCATAACTAAATCGACTCATGGACAACCGAGCCGATTGAAAAATTGCCTTTTGCATCGTACTATTGTGAAAATCAACATTCTGAATTAATGCTTCAGAAAAATCAGCATCGGTAAAGTTTGCCGCCGATATCTTGGCGATATTTTCCAAGGAAGCATTTTGAAAGTTGGCACGGGTAAAATTTGCGCGATCGAGGTTTGTCCGGCTTAAAAATGCTCTGGTTAAATCCGCATCCGTCAAGTCTGACTGACTGAGATTTGTATTCTTCAAACCAGCTTGAACTAACTTTGTTCCTCGTAAATCACAACCAGATAAATCAATATTGCTTAATTGCAGTCCGCTCAAATCTTGTCCGGCTAAGTCGGTTTTGGGATTCAAACCTGCCAATTTTAACTGTTCTACTAAACCTAGCGATCGCGATTCTCGGAAGGTTTGAATAATTTCTTCAATGGAAGGGGAGGTGCGATCGCCAAACTTAGCATCCCGCGTTTTCGCAGAACTCAAATTAGCCCCTTCCAACTGCGCTCCTAATAACTGCGCTCCTGTCAAATTCGCCTCAGTTAAATCGGCATTTCGTAAATCCGCACCATTCAAATTCGCTTGCGTCAAATTTGCTTGTACCAAGTTAGTCTGATTTAAGTTAGCATTCTCTAAATTAGCCCCTTCTAAATTAGCACCGCCTAATATCGCCCCTGCCAAATTCGTCGATTGTAAATTGATGCCCTGCCAATCCACCCTCACCAAATATGCACCTGCCAAATCTTGCCCCTGTAAATCAACGCGGCGGTTTTGATTGGCAATTTCCCAAATCACCTGATATTTTTCATCCCACTGAGTCGAATCATCAATCTGACAATCTGCAAAATGGGCTCCCTGTAAATTAGCACCCCGTAAATCAACGCCACTGAGGTTGACACCTTGCCAATAACTTCGAGATAAATTTAAGCCCCGAAAGTTAGCACCCTGCAAATTTGCACCCCGCAATGCCACCTCAACAAATTGCGCCACTTTTGACAAATCTGCACCTTGTAAATTCGCCCCTTGAAGCTCTACATTGTCTAACTTTGCACCCGTCCAATTGATATTTTTTAGATTGGCATTACTCAAATAACAACCCTGTAAATTCGCTCCCTCCAAATCAGCATTTTCTAAATCAGCTTCTTCTAAATTCGTTCCATCATCACTCCAATCAAAGGTGACGTGACAAAGCCTCGCATCTCGCAGACAGGCTCCCTGTAAATATGCACCGTTAAAAGTCCCATGACTGAGGTTTGCACCCGTTAAATTAGCTTCAGAAAAGCTGCTATCTTCAAATTCTGCATAGCTCAAATCTGCACCGACAAAATTGGCACCGCAAAAATTAGCATAGTTGCCTTCAAGCTGTTTTAGATTTGCACCGTTTAGATTGGCATTTTCTAGATTTGCTTCTTCTAAATTTGCCCCTTCCAAATTGGCATTTTCTAAGTTGGCGTTTTCCAAGTTTGCGGCTGTCAAGTTGGCGTGACTGAAATTGCATCCCCGCAAATCCATCCCAGCAAAATTTGCGTTTTCCAAATTGGTATTTTGGTAATTTTTTCGATCCGAAGATGGGTTGGCAGTTTCCCACAGTTCCCGGATGCGATCGCTCACATTTAACGCTCCAGAAATCGCTGTTCCAATCAAATTTGCTTCTTCCAGGTTCGCCCCTTCTAAATTGGCATTTTCTAAATTTGCATGACTTAAATCGGCTTGTTCTAAATTCGCATTAGTGAAATTGACACCCGTTAAATTTGCACCGCTTAACTGACATCTTTCCAAGTATGCTTCACTGAGATCGGCATTCGTCAAATCTGCTGCAAAATCCTCTTGATTAAGAAGTTGCCAAACCAACCGCCATTTCGGATCGAGTTGGGTGTTTTGATTGATTGTCGTTCGGGTTAAATTGACTTGATTGAGATTGGCATCTCGCAGATCGGCATCATTCAGATTTGCGCCTGCTAAGTCTGCACCAGTGAGGTTTGCATGACTAAGATTTGCACCGAATAAATCAAATAACTTGTGATTCTGAAGATTGGCATGACTGAGGTTTGCTTGTCGGCATGATAATGGCAAATAGCCTATCACTTTCTCTAACTCGCCCCTCATTTTCTCTAAATTGGCACGGCTGAGATCGGCGCGATCGAAGTTTGTTTTGAATAGATAAGTCCCTTTTAAATTTGCCCCAACCAAACTCGCGCCTACAAAATTACAGTTGCTCAAATTAGCATTTTCTAAGTTCGCACCATCCCAGTTAACTCCTTGGAAATCCTGATCTCTCAAATCCATTCCCTGGAGATCCTGTCCCGAATAACTTTCGTTTTGTAATTCCCATAAAATCCGTCCCATGCGATCGAATTGAGTTTGGTTATCGATCGCCGCATTTTTGAGATTGATTCCGCACAGATTCGCACCCCGAAGATCGGCACCGCACAGACTTGAATGACCAAAATCCGAGTGTTCTAAATCGGCATTTTGGAAGTTGACACGGTTACAAATTGCCTCTCGAAAATTCCCTTGTGGCAGTTTGGCGCGATCGCAATTTGCACCCGATAGATTGGCTTGGCTGAAATTTGCATCCGTAAAATTAACGTTTTGAAAATTGGCATTTTGTAAGCTAATTTGACTGAAATTAACTTGATGACAGGAAATGAGGGAAAAATTAGCGCGATCGCAGGTTGTACCCTGCAAAATTGCCCCCGTAATGGCTACCATTTCTAAGTTAGCATCCTGTAAATTTGCCCCCGTAAGATCGCTGCGATTCAGGTTGGCTTGGCTTAAATTCGCCCCCGATAAATCTGCATGACTTAAATTTGCTTCTCGTAAATTAGCTTCGCTGAGATTCTGATTGCGTAAATTTTGGGAACTGAGATTGCCGTTACAAAGGTAAACTTTGACGAGTGTTGCTCCCTGCAAGTTCATCTCGTGCAAATCTGCACCGGACATCTCTGCATCCGTCAAGTTTGCACCCGAAAAATTGATTGAATTAAATTTTGTTCCTGTAAAATCAACAGATTCTAGATCGGCTTGACTAAAATCAATTCGAGTTAAAGTTGAACTGTTAAAACTCCCTTTTTTTAGATTCGCACCACTAAAGTTAACATCGGTTAATTCGAGGGCGATTAATTTTAATCCCTGCAAATCTTGTTCCTGGAGTTCGAGGTTTTGGGTATCTTGATTTGCTAATTGCCAAAACAATTTCCATTTCGGATCGAATTGGGTATTTTCATCAATAACGCTGAGTCTCAGATCGGCTCCCGTCAGGTTCGCGCCGAGGAAATTAGCACCCCGCAAGTCGGCACGATTTAGGCTGACATTTTCGAGGTTTGCATCGCTGAAATTGCAATTTCTGAGCTTGGTGTTGCAGAGAGCAGCATTGCTGAAATTATAGCCTCGAAAGTCGCGATCGCTCAGATCTCCATTTTGGAACCACAATCCCTGTAAATTGCCCTCGGCATGGGTGGGGTTGAAGAGTTTCCACAGCGCCAAACCTCGCGCATCTAAACGGGTGCGATCGTCAATTAAAACATCTTCCAAACAAGAGTTATCTAAAAGAGTACCGCTCAAATTTGCGCCCCGAAAGTCTGCTCCTTTAAGATTGGAGTTTTGCAAGAATGCACCTGACAAATCAGCATTTTGAAAGTTTGCCCCCGAAAAGTCGCAGCGATCGCAATTCATGCGATTTAATTTTGCTTCATTAAAATTAGCTTGCTTAAAACTTGCTGTTCTCGCTAAAATTCGAGTTAAATTGGCATCCTGAAAGTTAGAACCGCTTAAATTTGAATTGTTGAGTTGACATTGAGTTAAATTTGCCCCAGAAAAATTAATATTTTGTAAATCGGATTCATCTAAATTCGCCAAGGATAAATCAGCATCGGAACAGTCCCGATTCTCATTTCTAAAATTCACCAACTCCCAAACCAATTTCCACTTGGGATCGAGGCGGGTATTTTCATTAATTTGACTATTGTGAAGATGAGCGCGTTTGAGATCGGCACCCGTCAGATCGACATCGTCTAAATTTGCCCCCCGCAAATCGGCATAACTTAAAGAAACACCTTGTAAATTTTTTCCTTTTAAGTTGCGATCGCTCAAAATTGTACTCGATAAATCTGCCCCTGGTTGGAGTTGTTCATCGGTGACGGGTGGGCGGCTGCTGTTAAACCTTTGATTCCGCTTCGGTTGAAGGTTCTGATTCGGTAGTTCCCGACTACTCCGGCGACGACGACGGGGCGGGTTTCCAGTATTTTCACGTTCCGACATGGTAAATCTCTCCCCTTGGAATATCCGACTTCTATTGTATGGCGCTGGGCGCTGGAGTGTGAGGATGCTTGGAGAAAATTGTGTGATGACTCTTGACAATGGGTGCGATGTCCTTATGGGTACTGACCTCCATTAAAATGGAATGGGCGATCGCTCCAAGAAAAGTTGATTATACTGAATCATTCCAGCTAACCACCCATATCAAATAATTAGGCGGACAATTTTCTACTTAATCACCCCAAATTGGGGGATTAGACTGAAATATTTCTACCTAATCCGCTGTATTGGAGGATTAGGCAGAAGTTTCCCTTGTGGCGTTCAGACCATTTGACAACTTGATTAGGAGGACACCAACGTGACTGATGAACAACATTCTCTGCTGAAAGCTTCAGACATCAATTCAATGGAGGCGTTTGAGTTTCGTCATCCGCTTAACCCCAATTCAGAAATTTATTTACGCTTCCTTGGGCGTGCTGTCGGTCTTAAACGCATTGGCGTGACGATCGCTCGTGTACCTCCAGGTAAAGAATCTTTCATTTACCATGCTCACCAGAATGAAGAAGAATGGGTTTACATCTTGTCAGGTCGAGGGATTGCGGAAATTGGAGATAGGGAATATGAAGTCGAGCCAGGAGACTTTATGGGCTTTGGGCTACCTCAACAACCCCATCATCTTCGTAACCCATTCGATGAAGACCTTGTGTATCTGATTGGTGGAGAAGCAGGGCGCTTAGATATTGCAATTTTTCCTCGGATGGGTAAACGAGTAATTCGAGATGGTGAGTCGGCTTACATCTTTGATGAGTCAGCGCTTCAACTTTTTTGGAGCAGCAAGCAATCTACTGAGGATTGATATTTACTGCGGTGGTTGCTGCATAACAACCGTGTTGCAGCGGACTGCATTCAGACCTGTTGAAGATGCAAAAGCTCCTTGGAGCCGCTGAACACGAACGTTAGGACGTTCTGGGCTAAGGCTGTAGAAGCTGCGATCGCCCCACAACTTTTCCAACAATTCCAACCGGCTGCACTGCATCTGGGTGACTCGCGGCAAACAACCAGAGCGATCGCTCACCGTGGCTTTGAAGGTGTCCCAGTCGGCGGGGGAATTGCCCTTATCGGCAGAGATCTCTATTACAACAGTGGAAGGGGCGATCGCCCCCCTAACCTGTAGTCGAGGATAATTCAATGACCCATGACCCCAACGCTACCCAGCGATACCCGGTTCCCTTCATTGCCTTGATTCCCTTTTTGCTAATGACCTTTGGCTTTGCCTGGGGAATTTTGGCATTATACATTCTGCTTCCCAGCCCAATGGCTGGCATTACCCCTGCTGCAACGGCGATTTGCCCCCATTTGGGCAGCACTAATTTTGGGCGGCATCTGGGGTCTGTGGCATCTGCCTGCCTTTCTGATGAGCGGCACACCACAAAGCGCTTGGTCATTTACGCCATTTGTACTCGGCTCGATCGCCCTCAGCCTCATCGTCACCCCGTTATTCAATGCATCCCAGGGGAGCATCCTGCTGTCCTTCCTCTTTCACTTGCAGCTTATTAATCCGATTTGGCCAGATGGGCAGCCCTACGACACCGTTTTCTTCTGGATCGCAGCCCTGGTCATTATTGTGATCAATCGCAAAACCATGTTCCGCAAAACCCATGCCGTCACGCGGGTCATTCCCCCAGCGATGCCGATGGGAATACCGGGCAGTCTCAGCGAGGAAAGTGACCTATGAGTTTACCTATGTTGCGGCGCAAGGGCAGATTCTGGCGAGGTCAGCAGATGGATTCCAGGCGCTGTCCCCGGTTCTTGAAGAAGCGACGGTTAACACAGCCGCTGCTCTGGTTGGTGGTGCTTTGTGTGGGAGCGTTCCTCCTTACAGCCCAATCCGGCACGATGGCAGCCACGGATGATCTCAATCAGGCTGTTCAAGCCGTCCTAGAAGACGCTCAACAGCAATACGGCTTTCCTGGGGCAACGGCGGCTTATGTTTTGCCAGATGGCACCGTGGGTGTCGCCGCCACGGGTGTCGCCGATCTTGAAGCCGGAACACCGATGACCGGGCGATCGCGGATGTTAGCCGCCAGTATTGGCAAAACCTTTGTGGGTGCCACTGCGATCGCGCTTGATCAGGAAAATGTGCTGGATTTGGATGCGCCCATCGCCCAGTGGTTGAGCGAAAAAGCCTGGTTTTCCCGACTGCCCAACCACCAAAACATCACCCTGCGCCAACTGCTCACGCACAGTTCGGGGCTACCGGATCACGTCTATTCGGAATCCTTTGCCGCCGCTGTTTCGCAGCACTGGCAGGAACCCGGCAATCCCTTCCCGCCAGAATCCTTAATCGAATTTGTGTTGGATCAACCGCCCTTATTTGCAGCCGGAGCATGCTGGGCCTATACCGACACCGGATACATCTTAGCTGGACTCGTGATTGAAGCTGCCACAGGTAGAGACTATTACGACGAACTGCAAGACCGTTTTTTGCACCCCCTAGAGCTAACGCAAACGTCCCCCTCCAACCGTCGGTGTCTCCCAGACTTAGCGGCGGGGTACATGGCTATCGATAATCCCTTCGGACTGCCGAGCAAAACAACCACCGCAGACGGAGTTCTGGCATGGCATCCCGGCTTTGAATGGACAGGCGGTGGATTAGTCAGCACCTCTGCGGATTTGGCGAGGTGGGGAGCCGCATTATTTGGCGGTAACGCCATGTCTGGTTCTTATCTAAATGATTTGCTGAATGCCGTCTCGATTAGCCCCGACGGGGATATCCAATATGGAAGCGGGGTTGGCATCTATCGCACCAGTCCCTTTGGCCCCATTTATGGTCATGGCGGCTGGATTCCCGGATACAGTTCCAGCCTCCGTTACTATCCCGATCATGATGTTGCGATCGCGTTCCAAATCAACACAGATATCGGCATTGTTGATGACACAACGCCCGTCGTGCAAGATATCGAACAGCGCTTAATTGAAACGGTTCTTTCGGTTGAGTAAGCCGCAAACAACCAGAGCGATCGCGCACTGTGGCTTTGAGGGTATCCCCGTCGGTGAGGGCGGTGTCTGAATCTCTATTATAATGTTAAGCTCTGGCTAGGACTGTTCTTACATGATGCCTCTAAATAGCAAAGGCAAATTAGGAAGGTTCGACTATCAAGCATATTGACTTTATTAGAGTAGGTTCCATGCATCCTGAGACGAAACAAGTTTCAAAACATATGAAAGAATTTGGATTTCATGTGATTGGTAGGGCTGTATATGATGCCACTTTTAGTGAGATGATGAGTCCATTTTCCCATGTTTTGTCAGTAGTTCATGCAGCGCATGGAGCAGAAATAATCTTAAAAGCACGAATTGCCGAAGAGCACCCGCTTTTAATCTTTAAGTCTTATCCTAAATCTAGTACTACCACTGGTATGTTGAGTATTAAGGAGCTTTTTAAGCATGGTCGGACATTGATGTACTCGGAGCTACCAGAAGTTCTTTGGGCTTCAACAGGATATAGAATCAAGCAATTGGATAAATATCAGGAGTTTGGTCAATTGCGAAACATGATTGTCCATTTTGCCGCTCCAGCTTTTGATGCTTCTACCGAGACCTTGAAATTTGCCTTTGAAGTTCTTGACCCAATAGTTCGTGACGTTTGGGGAGAAAGCTTCGTTGAATACTCAAGCTATTGGGATGAGGTGATTATTTCTGATGGATATCTACGAGAACAGCTTGAAACACAAAGCATTCAAGTTCATCCAGAAACGCAGAAATTAATGGAAAGCCCATGACTCCTTGAAAGTCCGGGGCTACGATGATCTGGAAAGTAAATGGAGGGGCGTATGCCAGTCCAACCAACTTCTCTTCCAACTTCCAGGGGTTTACTGCCTTATTATCGCTCTTCTGTCACTTTCGGAAGGGCGAAGCCTGAAACCAGCTAACGCGCCAAATTGGGATGCTCCCATCAAAAATGACGAGTTTCATAGATTGTCAATCTTCAAGACACTTAAATTGAATGGCACTGACTGCTATGCTGGTGGGCAATGCCCACCCTACGATATATTCAGGTTTCGTCGATCTAAAAATGCTTATTTCAGTGCCATTACACTTAAATTGTCGATGACTTGGTTTATATTTGCTACCCTAACCGCTGTTTTTGAATCGCTCAAGGATGTCACCAGTAAACATGGTTTAAAAACCATTAATGTTTATATTGTCTCGTGGTCGTTAATTGTCTTCACACTTCCCTTATTGCTGCCTCTTTTATTTTTTATTAACACCCCTGAACTGGGAAATCGGTTTGGACTTGCCTTGCTCGTTGGCGGCAGTCTCAATGTGATTTCGATGATTTTATATATTAAGGCGATCAAGGTATCTGATTTATCGATCACAGTTCCTTTAATTACGTTTACTCCCCTGTTTTTATTAGTCACCTCTCCGCTGATTGTTCAAGAATATCCGACAATCATGGATGCCATCGGCATGGTTTTGATTGTCGCCGGTTCTTATATTTTGAACTTGAAGGAAAAAAAGCAGGGTTACTTGGCTCCTTTCAAATCTCTGTTCCGGGAAAAGGGACCGAAGCTGATGATCCTGGTGGCATTTATTTGGAGTATCACCTCTAACGTTGACAAGGTTGGGGTGCAAAATTCCTCACCAACTTTTTGGGCGATCGCGAATTATTCGTTTATTGCAACAGCGATGACACCAATCATGTTGTATAAGGCTTATGATCGCTTAACCCAAATCCGCCAAAATTTCATCTCCTTGGTACCTATTGGACTCTTTCACGGTGCAGCCGTCCTCTTCCAAATGCAGGCGATTGATATGACACTGGTAGCTCATGTCATTTCGGTCAAGCGTATGAGCGCCTTACTTAGTGTACTCATGGGGCATTTAATTTTTCAAGAAAAAGGTATAAAAGAACGGTCACTTGGCGCAGCAATTATGATTTTTGGGGTTGTGTTAATTACACTCTGACTACAAATTAATAGAGGCATTGTCTGTTTTTTTTTGTTGCTGTAGAGTTCCAATCGGGTGAATTTTATGAGTTTAAAATAAGATACCCCGTCCCTGGATATTGGGTAAACCACAGAAAACCAATAACCTTTGGCTCAATACTTTAGGGGGATATTATCTTAGCTATCAAATTGCCACAAACTCTAGTCACAAGAAAAAAAGCGATGGTAGCCACAAATAAAAATATAGTTTACGATCAATGTATAGGTTTGTAAATAGACCAAAAAAATTAGCCTTTCGGTAGATACCTGCCTGTCTATCCGGATATAACAGAAGTAAAGGTTTAAAGAGGGTGTACTCAACGACAACCATCAAGAGTCTAAGCTAACACACATTTCAATGTCTGTCTTGACATCCTGGCTGTTTGCAGTGTAAGGACGGGGTCAGTTGATTCCGCAAAAACGGACAAAACCCATAACTATAGCAGATAAAATGTATAACCGCTTAGTGGGACTAGTGAATCCAAACTTAGGGTCACCAATTGCCGGAAAAAATCTTGATGGGAGTAATTTAGGCAGCACGAAACGTTGTAGCAGTCTAGGGAATCACCAGTTGTGAAAATAGCATTGCTGATTGGGGTAAGTGAGTACGGCTATGGTTTTCACCCCGTACCCGGAGCCGTTAACGCTGTTGAAGCGATGCAACGTGTTTTGCAGTATTCTTTTGACGAGATAGAAACGCTGATTAATCCGAATCCTCCCGTGATGCGGGAAACCATCGAAACGCTATTGAGTAAGCGTGACGAGGAAGATGTCGTGTTGTTGTTTTTCTCAGGTCAATGTATCCAAGATTATAATGATACCGTATATTTAGGAACTGGCATCACCGCCACTCGCATGACTGATGACAATTCCCTAAAAGAATTAGTCAAGGCAACCGTTGTTCCCGCTGGTTTAATCCAAGATCTACTTAGCAACAGTCCCTGTCCGCAGAATATTGTGATTATCGACGGTTACTGTAGCAATATTTTGGATTGGGAAATAACGGCAAACGACTATAATCAGGTTGGGTTAAAACAACAAATGACGGGTGAGAAATGGGCGCTTCTGAGTTGTTTTAGTTCCATACCCTATTTCAACCAATCCGAGCAATCTCAACCCTCGGATTACACTCGTTACTTAATCGAAGGACTAGCAACAGGACTCGCCGATCGCAATCATGATGATTGGATTTGTGTCAAGGAACTTCATGACTATGTTTCTCAGCAGCTTAAAATCGTTGCTCCCGCTTTAAAACCTAGATTATATGCTAGCGAACCTTACCAAGCGATCGCACTGAGTCAAGTTCCCCTGAATCGCCTCACATTGAAGTATCGTAAAGAAGCACAGCGCTGGATCAGAGGGGGTGAAATTTCTGTTGGCGGTCGTTCGGCTCTGGATACATTAGCCCAAAGTCTACATCTCACTCCAGCCGATTGTGCGGCAATAGAAGCCCAAGTTTTAACTCCCTATCGCGAGTATCAGGAAAAATTACAGCGATATAAAAAAGCGTTTCGGGAAGTTTTCCGAGCCGATAATTCACTCAACCCCAAGTCTCGTAAACTCTTAAAAGATTTGCAACAGTCTTTAGGATTGAAAGATCAAGATATTAAAGACACCGAACAAATAATTCTATACCAAAAGCAATCCCGCCAAACGTCCCAGTCGAATCCCGATAGTAATCGGGACGTCGAGAGAACAGGAGGAACAGAGATTAGAGAATCTCTAAGTCGGCGTTCTGTTTCACTCATTCGAGATCAACGAGATCAAGAAGAAACCACCGACGTATCCACACCCATGGAGGTGTCACCCCAATCAGTTGAGCCTACAGAACCCACTGTTTCAGCTTCTGCACCTGGGGAGGTGTCACCTCCAGCCGAGGAGAGTCTCCCACCGACTCAACCCGTTGATTCCCCAGCACCCCCTATCCCGCCATCCACGCCGACAGAGGAATCACCCCAACTAGAAGATACTTTCCCACCCAATCAACCCGTTGATTCCCCAGCACCACCCGTCTCCGCCTCCACACCGCCAGAGGTTCCATCGCCACAACAGGAGAGTGCGATCGCGCCCTCATCCACCTTTGACTCGATTAATCCTGAACAAACCCAAGAATCAACGGCATCCAATGGCAATCAACCCGATCGACTCCCATTAAAACCCAATTCTATCCCCGAATGGTATATGCAAACGCCAGAGGAACCGGAAACCGAACCGACTTCTGGCGTCCAAGTATCATCAAATCTTAGCAATTTCTTAAATCCTGAACCCACCGTTTCTAAATCCTCCAATAAACTCCTCCTTTGGGCAGGAATTGGTGG
>NZ_DS989873.1:0-2093 GCF_000155555.1 Coleofasciculus chthonoplastes PCC 7420 | reverse complement strand
TGTTCGTTCTGATCCCGCATCATTTCGCGATAATGTGATTACCTATTTAACTAGAGAACAAGTCCCGATCACAGGCAAACAAACCAAAGGCGGCTGGATAGAAATAAAACTTCCCAATCAAGGTTTAGCTTGGGCGCATCGGCAGGTAATCTTAGACGAAGAGGATATAGATTCTTGCATGTTTGAACAAGGAATGACGATTGAACTGGTTCCCGATATTCCACCGCCGCCCGATTTCGTTTATGACGATGACGACGATTAACAACGGTAGAGACGTTTCCAGGGAACGTCTCCAAGACCTGACATCTTATTTCTCTTTAGTTAAACTAAAATGAAATAATCCCATCTAAACCCTGAGTGCTAACCTGTGGATGTCAGGAACCCCACGGCTATAGGTTCCGGAGGCTTGGAATTTAGCCCCTACCTGACCAGCCTAAGTGGATAGTGCACTACGTTATACCCAAGAGTTCAAGTTCGTACATGAAAGCCAGCTACACCCTAAGTCAATCGTTAATTGCCGCAGACAGTCCCTCGACGGTAGACTTACTGATTACCTTTCAGGGATCAGAGTCGAGTCAGCAGACATCCTCGCGTCGTCCGCTGAATCTCAGCTTAGTCCTAGATCGTTCGGGTTCAATGGCGGGAGCTCCCCTACGATATGCCATTCAAGCCGCCCAAAATCTGATTGATTATCTCACCGCTGATGATTTTGTTTCGGTGGTGATTTATGATGACACCGCCGAGGTGATTATTCCCCCACAATTAGTTGGTGATCAAGCCGCCCTTAAAGCAAAAATTGGTAAAATTCGCGCCAGAGGCTGCACCAATTTAAGTGGCGGATGGTTGTTGGGATGTAGTCAAGTTCAAGCTAACCAAAGTCCGGAACGAATTAATCGCGTCTTACTTTTAACCGATGGATTGGCAAATTATGGGATTAAAGATCCGCAAGTGCTGACGAAAACAGCCTTAGAAAAAGCAGAAGCGGATATTGTCACCACAACTTTAGGGTTTGGTAATTATTTTAACGAAGATTTGCTGATTAACATGGCAAATGCCGCCCGAGGAAATTTCTACTTTATTCAGTCTCCTGATGACGCCTCCCAAGTGTTTGAAATTGAGATGGAAAGTTTAGTCTCGGTTGTGGCGCAAAATCTCAGGGTGAGGCTACAACCGGAAGAATTTGTTAAGGTTGGTGAGATTCTTAATAACTATCGGTTTTCCCAGGTAGGTAATACGATAGAGGTTGTCTTGGGGGATGTGTATGGCGTTGAACAAAAGCCCTTAGCAATTCCCTTAACCGTATCGCCGCGATCGCAATCCGGAATGACGACGATTGCTACTGTGACCTATGACTATCAAACCATTGTCGAAGGCAGTATCCAAGACATTAGCAATCAGTTTTCCATTACCTTAACCGTCGGTTCAGAAGCAGAAGCCAAAAACATCCAGCCTGATCCGCAAGTCTTGGAACAAACCTCTCAGTTAAGAATTGCTAAATTAAAAGATGAAGCCGTTTCCCTGGCGGACAAAGGAGACTTTCAACAAGCAGTGGTTAAGCTGCGGGAAACGATCGAGGAACTCAAACGCAAGACATTAGATGAATTCTTTGACATTGCCGAAGAAATAGCCCAACTGGACTACTATGCCCAATGTTTAGAAAATCGACGATTTGACCGGGCAATTCGCAAAGAAATGCGGGATCAATCTTATCAAACCCAAACCCGCGATCGCGAAGATTTAAAATTCCGTGGAACCACAACAGGTGCAGCCAGTGGGTTAGAGGTAACAACGAATCCCGACAGTGGTGTTTTAGTCAAATGTGAACGGGTTGGGGGTAAGCTACGAGTGCGGGTCATTTCTGAGGGATATAATCCGGATTTAAACGTGCAGTTTCCCCGCAGTATCCGCGAACAAGGTGTCACTTATGTCGTGGATGAAATTACCCCATCTGCTAATGGCACATTTTATCGCGCCTCAGGCAACATTCGCCGCCTAGTTAAACCCGGTGAAGAAAAAGCATCCACTCAAAAAACCCGCCAAGCTAAACAATTACAAACCGCTAAAGCCCAAGGAACGGCGGCTGATTTAGAAAC
>NZ_DS989872.1:97785-99447 GCF_000155555.1 Coleofasciculus chthonoplastes PCC 7420 | reverse complement strand
AGCCTGGGATAAAGGTAAAGCCTGTTGGTAGTACTCTAATGCCTGTTGTTTTTCTCCTAATTCAGAATAGACAGCACCAATATTATTCAGCGTTCTTGCTTCCCCGGCGCGATCACCTACAGTCCGTTTTAAGGGTAAAGCTTGTTGAAAGTACTCTAATGCTCGTTGTTTCTCTCCTAAGTCATTATAGACAAGACCAATATTATTCAGGATGCCTGCTTCAAGGGCGCGATTACCCACAGCCCGGCTTAAGGGTAAAGCCTGTTGGTAGTACTCTAATGCCCGTTGTTTTTCTCCTAATTCAGCATAAACAAGACCAATATTATTCAGGGTTGTTGCTTCCCCGGCGCGATCGCCTACAGCCTGGGATAAGGGTAAAGACTGTTGGTAGTACTCTAATGCCCGTTGTTTTTCTCCTAAGGCATTATAGACAGCACCAATATTAGAGAGGGTGACTGCTTCAAGGGCGCGATCGCCTACAGCCTGGAATAAGGGTAAAGCCTGTTGAAAGTAATCCAATGCCTGTTGATTCTCTCCTAAATTTGAATAGACAAGACCAATATTATTTAGGGTTGTTGCTTCCCCGACGCGATCTTCAAGTTTTTGATAGAGAGGTAAGGCTTGATTATAATAATCTAGGGCTTTTTGTTTGAATCCTAATAAATCATGAGCTCTACCCAGTATCAGATGAATAAAAGCCTCTGCTGATTGATCCCCCACCTCACGCCACAGAGGAAGCGCTGTTTCCCATTTTTCAATGGCTTGTTGCAGTGATTCGGCTGTCCCTTGATCAAACAGTTGCAATCCTTCGTCAGTCAGTCTTTCGGCTTCAGCGCGTTTGTCAGTTTGGGCGATCCTTATCGGCGCTATCTCCCCAGTGCGTTTTGGTAGGGATAACCCCTGATCTTGTTCCACCGCGACAATGAAAATGCTGCTGAAGATAGTGATTACAGCATGGCAGGAATAAACCAACCATTGCCGAGAAGCTAAGGTTGACTTGAGAAAACAGGTTTGACGTTTTTCTGTTGGCTGTTGTTGTGGGTAATGCATCCGTTTACCTTCAGTTTGGCATCGAGTTTTGAGACATTTGCCTCTTACCACCCTTTATGTCTGGACAGGTTGAGGTTATGCAATGTAGAGACGCGCCATGGCGCGTCTCTACGTTCCCATTTTCACCTATCCAGAGATTTATCCCTACCTAGCAAACCGTTCTAATAATTCCTGACGAGAAAGCGTCAACAGCAAAGCAGTCAACTCTTGATGGGGTAACTCTAACATGGATGCGATTTTGTCGGCTAATTCCTGATCAACTTCACCAAACCGCACTCTCAGCAGGTTTTCCACCTTTTCTCGCTTCCCTTCGCCGAATCTCTCTTCTACCCCAGAAGTCTTGCCAAACCACAGTAATAACTCTTCACGAGAAAGACTAAACAGCAGACGAGTCAACACTTGTGGTGTTAACTGTAACATCGGTGCGATGATCGCTTCTAATTCGGCATCAATCTCACCAAACCGCACTCGGAGGAAGTTTTCCACCATTTGCCGTCGTTCTTCCCGAATCCCTTCCCGAATCCCTTCTTGTCTGCCTTCTAAGGCACTACCTGTAGGGGCACGGCAATGCCGATCCGTGTCAACTTAAGCTCAACCCCTCACCCCCACCCC
>NZ_DS989872.1:68459-96708 GCF_000155555.1 Coleofasciculus chthonoplastes PCC 7420 | reverse complement strand
ACCCCCCTCGTTCCCCCCTACAAGAGGGGGGAGGACAGAGGATGCTTCGCTTTTATGGCACGGGAGAGGGGAGCAAGAGAATCCGATCCCCCTTCTCCCCACGGAGGGAGAAGGGGTTAGGGGATGAGGGGGAAAATGTCAAGAAGTAGACAGACACAGCTTAAAACCTTGTCAGTATTAGTTTGTACCTTAAGTTGACACCAATGGGCAATGCCGTGCCCCTACCATAAATGGCGTTTGTGCTTCCCCATCTTGATTAGCTGTGTTCCCCTCTCAACTGTTCTAATAATTCCTCACGAGAAAGCGTCAACAGCAAAGGAGTCAACTCTTGATGGGGTAACTCTAACATGGCTGCGATTTTGTCGGCTAATTCCTGATCAACCTCACCAAATCGCACTTTCAGCAGGTTTTCCACCTTTTCTCGCTTCCCTTCGCCGAATCTCTCTTCTACCCCAGAACCCTCGCCAAACCACAGTAATAACTCTTCACGAGAAAGACTAAACAGCAGACGAGTCAACACTTGTGGTGTTAACTGTAACATCGGTGCGATGATCGCTTCTAATTCGGCATCAATCTCACCAAACCGCACTCGGAGGAAGTTTTCCACCATTTGCCGTCGTTCTTCCCGAATCCCTTCCCGAATCCCTTCTTGTCTGCCTTCTGATACAGCCTCTTCCCGCCATTTAAAATACGCTGGTGATAAGTTCATAATTAACTCCCTATCTGCATTACTTAACCTTTCACTACTGTCCACATTGATGCGCCAATTGGCTAGTATTTCCAGTATATTCCGCCGCCATGGACTTTCTTTTGGCAACTCAAGTAACTCCTCAATTGCCTGTTGCTGTGTTCTCCTTTTTCCTAATACTCTTAACCACAGTGTATCTTGACTTACGGGTAATTGGTTAATCGCTACCAGTGCTGTTCTGAGAAACTCCGGTAAGAAGTAAACTCCTTCTCCCCAATTCTCATCCTGACTTAACTTGGCACTAAATCCGTTGAGTAACCGTTGAGAACAAGAGGGCGATAGAATCCACAAAAGGGGTAACTCATCCTCTGACACAGAACGTTTCTCTCGTCGTGCCTTTCTCAAGAGTTCAGCCCGCAGCGAATACAATTTCAATAAGCAACCGTGTATTTCGGCTACAGTAGGGGCATTACGAAACGGTTCAAATAGACAAGCGGTGGCTGCCATTTTACCCAATAATCCCAGATTAGAAGAATCTGTCGAGGGAGAGGATGCCGGTACAAACCAAACGTCCACCTGGCGCACTTCGCTGGGTACATCTCGGCTAGTTTCTACTGTACCTAAAGGGGATAATAATTCTTCCAAATATTGCTTGGCAAATTGGTCGTGAGGTTGTCGGGTCATTCGTTATTTTTCATTAGTTATTTGTCCTTTTTTGTTGGTGTTCACTGTTGCCTGAACTGTTATAGCAGTTCCAAATGAAACGTGAACATCTTACCCCTCCCAAACCCTCCCCTTAGCAAGGGGAGGGCAGGGGTGGGGTTCACAACTCAAATGAAAACGCTATATGTTTATTCTTGTTCACTCATCTTTCTTAGCTGTGTTAAGCTGTTCGGCATTTAAACCTTAATGTCAATAATGCCGAAATCCTTGCTGTAGTGCGAGCATCTTGCTCGCTGCATTGAGCATCTTGCTCGCTGCATTGAGCATCTTGCTCGCTGCATTGAGCATCTTGCTCGCTGCATTGAGCATCTTGCTCGCTGCATTGAGCATCTTGCTCGCTGCATTGAGCATCTTTTTTCTCACTTCCCTTCACCTAATCTCAAATCTTGCCCAGAAGTCTCGCCAAACCACAGTAATAACTCTCCCTTGGAAAAGTTAAACAGTAGACGACTCAACACATCTGGGGGTAACTGTAACATCGGTGCGATGATTGCTTCTAATGCTTCATCCAGTTCATCAAACCGCACTCTGAGAAAGTTTTCCACGATTTGCCGCCGTTCTTCCAGTCTACCTTCCTGTAATGTTTCTTGCTGTCTAATTACCGAGCGAAATCTCGTTAATAATTCCTCACGAGATAATTGTAAAATTGCCTGAGAACGTTCTCTTGTGTTTAGCTGCATCAAAGGTTCAATAATTCGGGCTAATTCTTCATTGATTTCACCAAACTTTTCTAAAAGCAAGTTCTCTACCATTTGCCGCTGTCCTTCCCGCCTGCCTTCTAGGACAACCTCTTCCCGCCATTTAAAATACGCTGGTGATAAGTTCATAATTAACTCCCGATCTGCATTACTTAACATTTCACTCCTACCCACATTAATGCGCCAGTTAGCTAGTATTTCCAGGATATTGCGCCGTTGTTGGTTCTCATTACTCCCGTCCCGGCATAAGCTTCTGGAATTGAACCCCCACACCGATAGGAGTTTTTCGTTCGTTATACAAGGATTTTATCGTGGAGTGTATGCCAAACAATATTTAAATAAAAAAACAATAATGTAGGATTAATTTGTTTATTTTATCGCTCATCAATACTGTTGTAGAGACGTTCCGGCGGAACGTCTCTATCATAAGATACAGCGCTTTCCTCTGTACTCTATAAGAGTGCGAAGCGCTGTATGTCCTAACCGCTATGGCGGTTGCTATAAATTGGGGATGATACCAAGTTGTAGTCTAGGGTAGAATCTGTCATTCTGAGTAGAATGCAGTGAAACGGAATGACGCGAAGCATCTGTCCAGATTCTTCGCTCCGCTCAGAATGACATGATAGAACGCAACTTGGTATGAGTAGCGAAAACAATGGGATGAGTAAGCTGTTCGGCATTTAAACCATAATGTCAAGAATTGCGAAATCCTTGTAGTGCGAGCATCTTGCTCGCTACCCATTTCCAATTTAAATGCGTGACAGCTTAGCGAGCAAGATACAAAGCCTGCGGCATGGCTTCGCTAAACGCACTACAAGGATGAGAGCTATTATTATTAAGGTTTAAATACCAAATAGCTTACTGCACAGCTTGAATCGCCGCTTCTGCATTCACCAAACCCCGACCAAAGAAATAGTCCTCAGCGGAACTGGGTTCAGGAAATACTAAAAATTCGGGTATTTCTTCGGGTTTTTCCCCAGTCAAACGGGCTTTTTGATAACTTTGATAAAGATCCTGTTCCGTTTCCGTTAGCGTTAATCCCTGATAACTAGCTGTTTCTTCCAAAACATCCATAATTCGCTCTCGATTTAGGGTATTATTCACTCCTTTCATTAAAGCCACTACCCCAGATACAGCAGGTGCTGCAAAGGATGTTCCCTGAACTTGCACATAGTTTCCCAAGGGATCAAGAGTAGATCCCCAAGCATAGTCAGGTTTAGTTATTCCTTGCCATAATGATGATAATCCAGTCCCCCCGGTGGTTAAAATACCCCCACTCAAACTGCGACTGATATCTCCACCGGGAGCAACCACATCCAATCCTTTGCCATAATTACTATAGGAACTGCGCTCACCTTGTATATTCGTCGCCCCGACAGAAAGGACTTGAGGAATAGCCGCCGGGAAACTAATTCCAGACCGATTTTCATTCCCGGCTGAAGCCACAATTACCAGTTGAGGATTTGCCTCTAAAACCGTTAAAATCTGTTCCGTTAATTCTTGATTAGGCATCAATCCTCCTAAACTCAAATTAATCACATCAACATCCCGTGCGGCGGCGTAACCAATCGCCTCAATTAAAGAGACGGAATCTATTTCACCATTTAATCCAAAGACGCGAATCGGTAAAATTTTTGCCTGGGGCGCAACCCCGACTATTCCGCTTTGATCGGGAGAATGCGCCGCGACTACACCAGACACCCAGGTTCCATGAAATTCAGATGTTATCTGACGGCGAAAGTATTGTTTAATTGAATTACCCCTCTCACAAGCAGACGCATCAGGATTGTTCTGAGCTAATAGTAAAGCTATCTTTTTATACTCTTCCACCATTTCCTGACAAGATAGCTCAAAGGTACGCCGAAAATGGGGCTGAATAATATCTCGTTCCTTCCGACTCAATCGAGTATCGGGATCGCCTTGTCCAGAACTGGAAAAATCCCAACCCTTGACCTCACCGGGGAGTTTGTCGGGATAATGATCTGTGGTATAAATATTTTTGGCTAAATCCTGGTGATCCCACTGGATCAAACTGTCAATCACCGCAACCACAACTCCTTCCCCACCCTGGCTGGCTTGCCAAGACGCGATCGCGCCAATATCGGTGCGGGGTAATAGTTGCCCCCGTTTGGGTGTACTATCGAGATGCCACAGTAGAGGTAATAAGGCGGTGGAAAAGGGAGTGTCTTTGGGTTTAGGTAAACGCGCAAGGCGTTGTTGCAGCACTCGCTCCGGATCAAGGATTTCTTGGCTAGAATTAATCAAGTTGGTTTCGGGAACAAAGTTATCCGAAATGGCTTGAATAAAATTCGGTGTCGCTGACTGAATCCCCCTGACTTGATTGAGTTGATTAGCAACGGTGATTATTTCTATCCCTGATGCCGATTTTGACCGGGCGACATAGCGATTTTGACTGAAGCGGAGGGGACGAATGATTTCTAAGTTCTGCTCGTTCAACACCTGTTGTTTCTGGGTTTCGGATGTCCCTGGTGAAAAACTAATGATGATTTCATTAGGTAACACAATCAACTTTTCATTCTCCCTATCCTCAGATTCCCCTTGGTTGAGAACGGGTAAGGTTTCCTCAACATAAGGTTGTTGCTGAATCTGATTGGTTAACAACCGGGTAGATGTTCGCACCCCAGCCGGAAGCCGAACCAACGCTAACTGATTACCGAGAGGATCAACTTGTAAATTGGGATTCGGTTGTAACGTTGAACCTCGCCCTTGAATTCCTCTTGTGGTTAAATCGTCTTGGAGTTGCAAATATAGGGGTTTATTCCCTCGCGGCTGAATGGCTTTGAAGCGAACCGCCAGTACATCGTTACGTAGATTTAGGGGAATTTGTTTGCCATAGAATGAGTAGGATAGTGTTTCAGTGGGTTGGGTTTGAGCTAGAGAGGCTTGAGGATATGAACCTAGGTTGTCAATGTTCCACAAACAGGCTGTGATTAAAATGGCAGATACAAATCGCTTCATCTTAAGTATCCTTGTATACGCTACTATGTATCTCTACTTCTGGAGTAGGGAAGCTTATGCAAGTCAGAGAGTATAATTATAAGTTGTAGGGTGCGTTAGGCGCATTTGAAGATTAACGTTTATCATTTCACCACATAAGAGCGCCGTAACGCACCATGTTTCGGTTCGGTATGGCGGGATTGCGGTGCGTTACGCTTCGCTAACGCACCCTACGGTTTGAGACAATTTTGGGATTTAATTCTACTCGCCTTGTAATGTAAACGCTGCCCAATAATCAAGCATTTCTACCCAGCAAACCGTTCTAATAATTCCTCACGAGAAAGCGTTAACAGTAAAGGAGTCAACTCTTGATGGGGTAACTCTAACATGGCTGCGATTTTGTTGGCTAATTCCGCATCAACCTCACCAAACCTTGTCGATCCCCCTAAATCCCCCGTGCAAAAAAAGCGAAGCATCTGCTGGCTTCCCCCTTTTTAAGGGGGACGGGAGGGGGATCTAAAAGGGGGACGGGAGGGGGATCTGAAGGGGGACTTTGAGCTACTGTACTTTATTACAGCGCAAAGAGCTGTAATGTAAATGCTGCCCACATTGATGCGCCAGGTATTAGTAGCGAGCAAGATGCAAAGCCTGCGGCATGGCTTCGCTAAACGCACTACAAGGATTGCGCCATTATTGATATTTAACTGCAACTTAACAAGGTTCAATGGCGGTTACTGGAATGCTGCTCTAAATGTTGACGTTTTAATTCAAAACACACGACGGCGGCGGCAGAGGCGACGTTTAAAGATTCGGCTGGAAATTCAATGGGAATAGAAACCCAGGTATCAATTAAGTTGTGATGATCTCGATTAATTCCTTCGGTTTCATTTCCTAACACAAATACGGAAAAGGGAGAAAAGGATAGGTTATAGAGTGTGGAGGTGGCTGTGCCACTTAAGCCATAAATTGTATAGTTTGCCTGACGCAATTGCTGGAGGGCGTCAGATAGTTCAGCACAGCGCAATACTCGGGTATAAAATGCTGTGCCTGCTGAGGCTTTAATTACGAGGGGATTTAAGTCCGGACATCCTTTTCGGGGGAGGATAATTCCGTCAAATCCAGCGGCTAGGCAAGTGCGGATAATCATGCCGACATTACTGGGATTTTTGACGCCATCTAAAGCCAAGAATTTGTGGGTTTGGGGTTTCTGGTTGGGGGGATGAGATTGTTGGCGCTCTAAATAGGTGGATAGGGCTTCCATGGCGGGGGGAATGACATCGACAACGACGCCTTGGTCATGACGACCGTTGCGCGAAATTCGGGTAATGTATTTGGGGGATTCTCGCGAAACTTTGACACCGCGTTGTCTGGCTTGCTTGATGATTTCGTCAATAAATTCGCCTCTGGCATTATTGGCAATTAGGAGTTTATCGATAATAATATCTGGGTTGGATAGGGCTTCTAATACGGGTTTTCTGCCATAAACTGTAATAAATTTATCTCTGGGATGCTTGGTTTGGTTAGTTTTCATGGTTAGGTTAGGATGTGTTTTCGGATGGGTTGGGGGAATACGAATTCGAGTTCCCTCCCCTTGATAAGGGGAGGGTTAGGGTGGGGTTTGTCTCAAGGTATTGCTTTGTTTTTGAAGCTCAAGTTGATACCAATGCACATCGGTGTGTTCCGTATAATGCTAATCAATGCAATTAGATGTGGCATAGGTTGTCGGTTGGGTTGATGCCTGTTAGCCAAGACAATAAGGCTAAAGCCTTTACTACGAACGTTTCAGATTGACTTGATTAATTCTCTCTGAAGTCAAGATAATCATCACATTGTCATGGGAGCGTCACAGATGCGTCACATCCACTGACTAGAGTGTAACTAAGTGATATTGATTCATTCCTCACACCTCAAAACCATGCTCTGCTCTCTTCCCCTTGGGATAGAGGGCATTTTTCTATATTTTTACTAATTTATAAGTATTACACCTCTAATCTAATTCGATAGTTAAAACTCCGATAAAACGATGGCTACTCTTGATCAACGTCGTCCCCAAAATGTTAAGGGTGATGTTTATGTGGATGAAACTTGCATTGATTGTGATACCTGTCGCTGGATGGCACCCAATGTCTTCCATCGGGCAGATGCACAATCGGCGGTTTATCATCAACCGACGAATGAGGCTGAACGGTTAGCGGCGATGCAGGCGTTGCTATCGTGTCCTACGGCTTCGATTGGGACGGTAGATAAACCGAAGGATATTAAAGATGTTCAGGAGACGTTTCCGATTCCGATCGCGGATAATGTTTACCACTGTGGGTATCATGCAGAAGCGTCTTATGGGGCGGCGAGTTATTTGATTGTCCGGGATCAGGGGAATATTTTGGTGGATTCGCCTCGATTTACGCCAGCATTGGTGAAACGGTTAGAAGAGAAGGGGGATATTCGCTATCTGTATCTTACCCATCGCGATGATATTGCCGACCATCAAAAATTTCGAGATCATTTCGGGTGCGATCGCATTCTGCATCATGATGATATTACTACCAAGACTCGCGATGTGGAAATTCAGTTAACCGGGAATGACGCGATCGCACTCTCCCCCGATTTGTTCATTATCCCGGTTCCGGGTCACACTAAAGGTCATACTGTTTTACTATACAAGCAACACTTTCTGTTTAGTGGGGATCATCTGGCTTGGTCTGATCACCTGCATCACCTTCATGCCTTTCGCCATGTTTGCTGGTACTCTTGGTCAGAATTACTCAACTCGATGCGCCGTCTGGCTACCTATCCGTTTGAGTGGGTACTTCCGGGACATGGACGGCGGTATCATGCAGATATAGAAACGATGCGCCAACAGATGCAAAAATGTATTTCTTGGATGGAAACGGTACGCTAAGAAGTAGTTTGTTATTTGTCAAAACACTGATTTCACAGATTTATTGGAGAGAGTGGTAGGGAAGTGAGAGGTTAGTGACACTGATTATATTTAGTTACATCAGGGTAAAATCTTCCCCATCTCCCCCATCTTCCCCATCTCTCCTATCTCCCCCATTCCCTAAGCTATGACTAATGACGACATCCCACCCCCTAATATTCGATCGGCTTCTGTTGTGAGTCAGCAACTCAAATCCGTTTCTCAAGCTGTCAGTATCATTGTTATCGGGATTGGCTGTTTGGGGCTGTTGGGTTGGATGTTTAACCTGTCCCTATTTAAAAGCGTTGTACCGGGATTAGTCACGATGAAAGCCAATACAGCCATTGGCTTTATTATTAGTGGTGCTTCCCTCTATCTGTGGCATTTAGGTAAGAGGAAAAGCAAAAAGCCTTCACCCTATCGGTCATCTTTGATTGGCTCACAGGTGCTGGCTGTATTCGTTATCGTGCTGGCTTTGCTGACGATTATTCAATATGGTTTTAATCTCAACTTAGGCATTGACCAACTGATTATTCAAGAACGCCCTGATGCGGTAGACGCTGCTGCTGGGGGGCGGATGGCACCGAATACAGCGTCTAACTTTTTGCTGTTGGGTTCGGCGTTGCTGCTGTTAGGGAGAGAGACTTACCTTGCAGCTCAGTTTTTTACAATCTTGGTTTTCTTGGTGGCGTCTTTTGGGCTAATCGGTCACCTCTACCAAATTCCTCTATTTTATAGCGTTGGCTCTTATACAGGCATGGCAATTCATACTGCCATTAGCTTTATCTTACTGGCGATCGGGATTCTCGGTGCTTCTGCCAACTGGGGGGCGATGAAGGTGGTGATTAGCGATCGCGCTGGGGGTATTATGGCACGACGTCTCCTCCCAGTGGTGATTAGTATTCCGCCTGTGTTGGGCTGGTTGGTATTACTGGGCTTTCGCGCTGATCTCTATCCGCCTGTCTTTGGATTTGCTTTTCGCAGTGTCTTGGCAATTATCATTTTTGGTGCATTAATTTGGTGTAATGCTAGGCGATTGAATGCCATTGATGCCCAGCGACAACAGTTTCAACAGGCATTGTTAGCCAGTGAACAGAAATTCCATGCCATTTTTGACCAGACGTTTCAGTTTATCGGTTTACTCGAACCTGATGGTACTGTACTCGAAGCGAATCAGACAGCATTGGATTTTGGCGGATTGCGGCATGATCAGGTGATTGGCAAACCCTTTTGGCAAGCCCGGTGGTGGACGATTTCAGCCCAAACTCAAGCCCAATTAAAAGATGCGATCGCGCGATCGGCTCAAGGTGAGTTTATCCGCTATGAAGTTGATGTGCAAGGGGCAGGGGATAGGATTGCCACGATTGATTTTTCCCTCAAGTCTGTTACCGATAGTAGCGGACAAGTGGTGTTGCTGATTCCCGAAGGGCGAGATATCACTGAAGTCAAACAAATTGAAGAACAACTTCGCGAGAGTGAAGAACGCTTCCGCCGTGCCTTTGATGATGCCGCAACAGGTGAAGCTTTGGTGACGCCTGATGGTCAATTTATTCGCGTCAATCGTGCTTTATGTGACTTGTTGGGGTATCAGGAATCGGAATTACTGGCGACAACCTTTCAGGACATTACCTATCCCGATGACTTGGAGACTGATCTGGGCTACGTGCGTCAACTGCTAACCGATGAGATTCAAGCCTATGAAATGGAAAAGCGATATTTTCATAAGCAAGGACATGTCATCTGGATATTGTTAAGTGTTTCGCTGGTGCGGAATAGTCAAAGACAACCCTTATATTTTGTCGGGCAAATTCAAGATATTACTCATACCAAACAAACCCAAATCCAGATGAAAAATCTGGTGACTGAACTCGAACGCAGTAATCGGGAATTAGAAGACTTTGCTTATATCGTGTCCCACGATTTACTCTCCCCCCTGCATAAAATGCAAATGCTGAGTGACTTGCTTACAGAAGACTATAGTCAGGTTCTGGATGAACAAGGGCAGGAGTACCTGAGACGGATGCGTCAGGTCAAAGAGCGAATGCAAACATTTATCAATGATTTATTGATGTTATCACGGGTGACAACCCAAGCTCAACCCTTTATTCCGGTTAATTTAAATACCGTTGTCCAAGAGGTGTTATCCGATTTGGATGTTCAACTTCAGGAAACGGGGGGAACAGTTGAGGTTGAAAAGTTACCTACTGTCAAGGCTGATCCCCTACAAATGCGTCAACTGATGCAAAATCTGTTGAGTAATGCACTGAAGTTTCATCAATCGAAAATAGCGCCTGTTGTCAAGGTTTATTCCCAGCCGAGTCAACTTCCGGATCAGTGTGAAATTGTGATCAAAGATCAAGGGATTGGCTTTAAGTCAGAGTATGAGGAGCAAATCTTTGAGGCATTTCAACGCTTACACAGCCGCCGTCACTATGAAGGTACAGGCTTGGGGTTGACAATTTGCCGCAAAATCGCCACACGTCACGGGGGAACGATTACCGCCTCTAGTGTTCCGGGGGAAGGGGCAAGGTTTACGATTACACTACCGACATAGGTTATCAGTTATCAGTTATCAGTTATCAGTTATCAGTTATCAGTTATCAGTTATCAGTTATCAGTTATCAGTTATCAGTTATCAGTTATCAGTTATCAGTTATCAGTTATCAGTTATCAGTTATCAGTTATCAGTTATCAGTTATCAGTTATCAGTTATCAGTTATCAGTTATCAGTTATCAGTTATCAGTTATCAGTTATCAGTTATCAGTTATCAGTTATCAGTTATCAGTTATCAGTTATCAGTTATCAGTTATCAGTTATCAGTTATCAGTTATCAGTTATCAGTTATCAGTTATCAGTTATCAGGAGCTGGGGGAGATAGGGAAGTTATAGTGTCATTCTGAACGGAGCGATAGCGGAGTGAAGAATCTCACCAGATGCTTCGCTTCCCCCCTATTGCATATTCCACACCGAGCGTGTTAATGAGCGAGCGAAGCGTTCGACTGAGCGCTCACGCCGAAGTCCGAGGTGTTGCCTATTCCCTGTTCCCTATTCCCTAAAATGCGGCAATTATAGTATTAGAGAAATGAATCCCTAAAATCGCCACTCATGCTGGATCACCGTTGCCGCGTTCTACTGGTTGAAGATGACCCCGATGACATCGAGAAACTGGAAAACCTCATAACCCAAGCCAAATCTCCCTCATTTAGCAGAGGATTTGAAATGCTTTGTGCTGAGACACTAGAGGAGGGACGAGGTTATTTGGCGCAAGGAGGTATCGATGTCGTGTTATTAGATTTAATGTTACCTGATAGTCGGGGCATGGATACCCTCCGGCAAATGCAGCAAACTGCACCTGATATCCCGATTATCGTCCAAAGTGTTCTCGAAGATGAGCGAGTTGCGGTTAAAGCCTTAGAAATGGGAGCTTATGGCTATTTGCCCAAAGCGAAGCTGGATTCCAGTTTACTCGTCTACGCGATTCGCGCCGCCCTGGAGCGACAATATCAACTGGCTCAACTCGAACAGCATCAGCAACAGCAAGAGTTGGAAGAGTTAGAAAAGTTAATCACGGGCGAGATCAACTCGACGCCAAAATCGTCCAGTGTCAAACCCCTGCACCAGAGAATGCCCGATGTCTTGGAGGAACTCAGGCAACGCTATGGTGATTTAATGGAATGGGCATTAGAAGAACGTGCCTATAAAGTTGACCATCAGCTATCGATGCATCTAACGAATTTCGCCGAACAGTTGGGGTTACTCCAAGCCTCTCCCCGTGATCTGATCGAGCTACATACGACAACCTTAAAACAAAAAAGCCAAGCGGTGAATCGACGTAAGGCACAAGCCTATACCACAGAAGGACGCTTTTTACTTTTAGAAGTTATGGGCAACTTAACCGCTTACTATCGCAGATATTTTATTGGATTGAGTAAAATTAACTTAGAAAAAGATGCTAACAAGTCCAGTCCGTCGCAAAAATAAACAGCAGTATGTTACAGTCCTTGATTACTCTAACATGTGTAAACAATATCAGCTCAAGCTTTATGTTACCGGAGACACCCCGCGATCGCAACGCGCGATCGCCAACTTGTATCGAATCTGTGACCAGGAACTACCGGGTCAATATCAAATAACCGTAATTGATGTGACCAAATCTCCCCAACTGGCGGAGGCGGAACATATTTTAGTCACCCCGACCTTAATTAAAGAATTTCCTAATCCTGTCCAGCGAATCGTGGGCGATTTGTCCGACACGGAAACGGTTTTATGGGGGTTGAATATCGGAATCAGCTTCAAGCAAGATTGAGTAATACCCCCCCCCTAATGCTATTCTATATTTCCCCAGTTCACTAAAGCAGTAACGGAATGACTCAACAGCAACCGCCAGAGTTTATCGAAAAAGTAAAAACAGGTATTTCTGGCTTTGATCTATTATCGGAAGGAGGACTCCCTAAAGGTCGCACTACCTTAGTAGCAGGTACAGCCGGTAGTGCCAAAACGATTTTTGCCTGTCAGTTTCTGGTCGAGGGAATCAAAGAAGGACAAAACGGTGTCTTTGTCACCTTTGAAGAATCCCCCCAAGCCATTCGCAAAAATATGCGCGGCTTTGGTTGGGATATTGAACAATGGGAAGCTGAAAAAAAATGGGCATTTGTTGATGCGTCTCCGAAAACCGGAAATCGACCTTTAGTTAGTGGTGAATACGATCTCGGTCCCTTGCTGGCTCGCTTAGAATATGCCATAGAACAAGTCCAGGCGCAACGAGTTTCCATGGATTCCTTAGGCGCTGTGTTTACTTATGTACCCGATATGGCTCAAGTACGCGGCGATTTATTTGATCTGGCTTGGGCGCTACGAGAACGGGAAGTTACCTCAGTATTGACCTCAGAACGGACTCAGGAATATGGGGATATCAGTCGCTATGGTATAGAAGAATTTGTGGCAGATAATGTGGTGATTTTACGCAATGTCTTGATGGAAGAGAAACGTCGCCGCACGATTGAAATTCTCAAATACCGAGGCACTCCTCATCAACATGGTGAATTTCCCTTTACGATTTTGCCCGATCAAGGCATTGTTGTTCTTCCCCTAACAGCCAACTCATTAGAACGAAAATCCTCTAGACAGCGAGTTACATCAGGCAATGCTGAATTAGATGGCATGTGTGGAGGTGGTTTTTTCCGCGATTCGATTATTCTGGTATCGGGGGCGACAGGTACAGGCAAAACCTTGATCGTGACCGAATTTTTGGCAGGAGGTGTGAACAATGGAGAAAAATGTTTGCTCTTTGCCTTTGAGGAAAGCCAGGAGCAGCTATTTAGAAATGCTTCTGGCTGGGGCAGGGAATTTGAGCAGATGGAACAAGAGGGCAAGCTGAAGGTTTTCTGTCGCTATCCCGAAGAAACAGGGCTGGAAAATCATCTGGTGAAAATCAAGCAACTTATCGAAGAGTTTCAGCCGGATCGAGTAGCAGTGGATAGCCTTTCAGCAATGGAAAAAATTGCCCCATTAAAAGGATTTCGGGAATTTATCCTCAGCCTAAATGCTATCCTCAAAGAACAGCGAATTATGGGACTACTCACGGCGAATACAACATCGCTGATGGGTGGGATGTCGGTCACTGAATCCCATATTTCCACCAATACGGATTCAATTATATTATTACGCTATGTAGAAGTTTATGGAGAAATTCGCCGGGGCTTAACGGTGCTAAAAATGCGCGGTTCAAAACATGATAAGGAAATTCGTGAGTTTACGATTGATGAAAGTGGTATGCACATCGACAAACCATTCCGTAACATTACGGGCATTCTTTCCGGTACTCCGACGTATATGACTCAGAGTGAAATTGACCGCCTGGGTAGTTTATTTGAAGAGACTTAAGGGAAGCGGGGGGAGCAATGTAGAGACGTGCCATGGCGCGTCTGGGAGCAGGGGAAGTTAACTCAAAACTCTACCTTGCCTATTGCCCATTGCCTATTGCCTATTGCCTATTGCCTATTGCCTATTGCCCATTGCCTATTGCCCATTGCCTATTCCCTGTTCCCTAACCAATGACGAATGACCAATGACCAATGACTTAAATCTTCTAATTCTACAAGACTCGGCTCTAGCAACAGAACCAATACTGTCGCTATTATCTGAAGCTGGGCTGACGGTGACGTGGCAGCGCGTCAGTACAAAAGCGGAGTATTTGGCTCACCTAAATCCCACCATTAACCTGCTTTTAATTGACTATCCCTTAAGCGAATTTGATGGGATTGAAGCCATTTCTTATCTGCCAGAACAGAATCTGAATATTCCAGTCATTATCATTAGTCATAGTAAGCTTGTGTCTATTGCCGTCGATTATATGAAAGCTGGCGCAACAGGCTATCTGCTTCACGAGCAAGTTGCACAGCTTCCTCAAGTTATCAAGCAAGCATTAGCGGCAAAAGCAAGTGAACCCAAAATCAAAGCCCAGAATACAGTTAACTCTACGGATTTAAAGCAACAGCTACAAGCCCAAACCGCACAAGTGGCGAAACTCTCAGAAAAATCCCAACAGGATAATTTAGAAAAGGAACAGATCAAAGCAGCACTCGCCAAAAGTGAGACACAGTTTCAGGTTTTAATCTCCAAGAATCCAGATGGAATTGTGGTGATAGACAGTGGGGGTATTGTCCGGTTTATCAACCCAGCCGCCCTATCACTGTTTAGTCGTCAAGAAGACGAACTCTTGGGTCAAGTCTTGGGCTTTCCAGTCGTGGGCGAGGATAACACAGAAGTGGATGTGCGGACGGGGACTGGGGCAAATCGAGTGGCGCAGATGCGTGTGGTGGAAATTGAATGGCAAGGAAAGAAAGGCTACCTGGTTTCTCTGAGAGATATTACTGAACAAAAGCAAGTGGAAGAAGAGAGGATTCAACTCTTAGAAAAAGCCGAAGCCGCGAATCGAATTAAAGATGAATTTTTAGCGATTGTCTCCCACGAATTGCGTACTCCCCTCAATCCAATTTTGGGCTGGTCAAAACTGCTACGGACAAGAAAACTGAATCAGGATAAGGTCGATCAGGCTTTAGAAACCATTGAACGGAATGCTTCCCTGCAAGCCCAACTCATTGATGATTTACTTGATGTTTCGCGGATTTTACGCGGTAAGTTGAACCTGCAAACCTTGCGAGTAGACTTGGTGCGGGTGATTCAAGCGGCGATTGAAACAATGCGTTTAGCCGCCGCCGCCAAGTCGATTGAGATTGACACCCAATTGGATTCAACGGTGGGATTTGTGTCCGGTGATCCTAACCGCCTCCAGCAAGTGGTGTGGAATCTGCTCTCCAATGCGGTGAAGTTTACGCCTAAGGGGGGACGAATTACGGTGCGATTACAAGAGATTGACTCCCAGGCGCAAATCCAGGTCAGCGATACGGGACAGGGGATCAGTCCCGACTTTTTTCCCTACATCTTTGATTATTTTCGGCAAGAGAATAGTACGACAACCCGGAGTGTTGGCGGGTTGGGGTTGGGGTTAGCCATTGTCCGCCATTTAATTGAACTGCACGGGGGGAGAATTGAGGCAGAAAGTGAGGGAATTGGACAGGGCGCAACGTTTACGGTTACGTTACCTCTAATGCCAGATTCGCCCATTAATACTCAGAAGTCCTCGCCAAACGATGAGGGTTTAGATTTAAGCGAGGTGACGGTACTCTTGGTGGAGGATGAGGTGGATACCCTCGACTTGCTCACGATTATCTTAGAAAGCTATGGTGCCAGGGTTGAGGGGGTGACTTCAGCCCATGAAGCGCTGGCTGTATTCTCTCAAGGGCAACCGGATGTGTTAATCAGTGATATTGGGATGCCCGGAATGGATGGCTATGAGTTCATTCGCCAGGTGAGAGAACTCCCACCTAATCGCGGCGGCTTAGTTCCGGCGATCGCACTGACGGCGTATGCGGGAGAAACCGATCACGAACGGGCATTATCGGCAGGGTTTAATCGTCATCTCTCCAAGCCAATTGAACCGGATCAGATTGTGGATGCGATCGCGAATTTAGTGGGATGAGGGCGCACGTCTATGCGTCCCTACGTTGGATTGGGGGAATGGTGGTTGGATTTAATTGGCAATTTATGATTATCGCGATCGCTGATAGGATAAGAGGGCGCACGTCTATGCGCCCCTACGTTGGATTGGGGGAATGGTGGTTGGATTTAATTGGCAATTTATGATTATCGCGATCGCTGATAGGATAAGAGGGCGCACGTCTATGCGCCCCTACGTTGGATTGGGGGAATGGTGGTTGGATTTAATTGGCAATTTATGATTATCGCGATCGCTGATAGGATAAGAGGGCGCACGTCTATGCGCCCCTACGTTGGATTGGGGGAATGGTGGTTGGATTTAATTGGCAATTTATGATTATCGCGATCGCTGATAGGATAAGAGGGCGCACGTCTATGCGCCCCTACGTTGGATTGGGGGAATGGTGGTTGGATTTAATTGGCAATTTATGATTATCGCGATCGCTGATAGGATAAGAGGGCGCACGTCTATGCGCCCCTACAGATATCCTGATCAATTTTCCCTGTGACTATGAAATTTGATCCGCAAAAACATCATCGCCGTTCTATTCGCCTTAAGGGATACAATTACGCTCAACCTGGAGCTTATTTTATTACACTCTGTACCTACCAACGACAATGTTGGTTCGGAGATATTCGTGATGGCAAAATGTATCTTAACCAAATTGGTAAAATTGTCGCCCAAGAATGGATTCGCTCCTGCCAAATTCGACCCAGCCTGCAATTGGATGAATGGATAATTATGCCCAATCATTTCCATGGCATTGTCATTATTGCCGACACCAACACCAACCGTAATACCGTAGGGGCGCATAGACGTGCGCCCTTACCAACGCCGAAAAACCAACCCATTAATCAATCAGTAATTCCCCAGCGTCAATCCCGTTCGTTGTCCTCGTTTATTGCTGGATTTAAATCCGCTGTCACCATCAGGATTAACGCTATTCGTCAAACCTCCAATCCACCAATCTGGCAACGCAATTATTATGAATCGATTGTGCGCGATCCAGATTCCCTAAACCCTGTCCGAGAATACATCATCAATAATCCTCAAAAGTGGGCTGATGACCCAGAAAATCCTCAACTTGACTCAAACGCTCAACAATTTTTAATAGATTTGCCATTCTGAATCGGGTTCACTTAAAATAAAAAGTAAAATGCCTTTTCCTAATACTTCAATCTACGAAAACCATCTTAGGTGCAAGCAATACCTCACCGTCTGATTCAATCACCTGAGTAATACCCAGAAATGTGCCATTTTCGTGGCGAACTCGCCGGATATTGGCAACAGAATCAGTCGAGGCGTCTTGATATATAATACGTTGACCCTGACACCAACGACGAGCATCGTCTGGCGCTAAAATAACCTTCTCTAAATGGTTTAATGCGGCTTCCGGTGGAATTGGAGTAAAGGTTTCGGCTTCTACCTGTGCAGCCAATTCCTCTAAACTCAAGCTATTATCCAGCGTAAATCCACTGCTTTGAGTACGAATCAGAGACGCCAAGGTTCCGCCAGTATTGAGAACCTCTCCCAAGTCACGGGCAATGGAGCGAATATAGGTTCCCGCACCACAGGCGATCGCCACATCCAATTCTGCCAATTCCCCTGGACGCCACTCTAATACCTCAATCTGATACACTTCAACCTGTCGTCTAGGAATTTCCGCCGTTTTACCCGCCCTCGCTAACTCATATAGGCGTTTTCCCTGAACTTGAATCGCACTGTACATCGGCGGAACTTGCTCGATTTTGCCCTGAAACTGTTGCAGGAAAGGCACAATTGTCTCCAGGGTTAACCCAGAAACAGAAGCCGTCGCCACAATGTCTCCTTCTAAATCATCAGTGGTTGTCTTCACCCCCAACTGAATCGTCGCCCGATATGCCTTCTCTGAGGTCATATACTGTAACAATCTGGTCGCTCTACCCAGCGCGATCGGCAGAACCCCTGTAGCCAATGGATCTAAGGTTCCCCCATGTCCCACTCGCTTCAGGCGCAAAAAACGCCGCACTTTTGCCACACAATCGTGAGACGTGAATCCAGCCGATTTGTTTAAATTCAAAAATCCTTGCATTGCATTCGTCAACACAGATTACACAGATAGCAATGACATTTATAGCAATAGACACATCGATTAGGACGTTCGGCATCATTGTAGAGACGCGCCATGGCGCGTCTCTACTCAATCGTGAATGACACAGATTAACACAGACAACTAAATAATCTCCCCAACAATCTTAATCATCCTTTGCCCCCTCACCACCAACACCTCTGTGAAAGAGCGTGCGACTAACCTCTGCCACTCCACCCCTACCAGTTCGATAAAATCTGTGAAATCAGTGTTGCGATAAACAGCAACAACATTCAAGCAATACTAGCTGAGTGATTTCCTCCTTTGGGCAATGAAACTTGAAGTGGTACTGATAAATCAAAGACAATTTTATTCAGTTACACAGCTTCCTAGATTCTATTTGAGGAACTATCAACGTTCTCGATGAATGTTGCTGCTGTTATGGTGTTTGTTGCTATCTTCTGATGAGACAGATATTAAATGAGACAGGTTTTTTCTTCCTCCTAACTTCATTCAACATTTGTAGACTAAGCTGTTTTATCTGTCGTCCAGAAGTTATTTAGCTTTATATTCAATTTAGCACGTTCTCTGAGATAGGCAACCCCTTGATAGAGTCTTTTACATTTGTTTAAAAACTACAAAAATCTGAAACATAAGTTTACGGAAGCGGAATCAAAAACGGTGCCTGTGGTGGGGGTGAGGAGTTTTGCGGTTCATCCGTCTGTTCAGAAAGCTGATTTAGGGTTAAAGATTCCACTAAACTCAATGGCATAGCGTCTTGACTGAGGAATTGTGCATAAGCCGCATTGAGGTAACGTTGGTATTCAGGTTGACCCGCAATATAGACTTCAAAAAAGGCAACACTCAACGCTTGGGTATAAACACGCCCGATCGCGGGATCAGGACCCATCACCTCTGGCGGCAATTCTACCGCCGTTGTTGAGACTCCCAGATTAGAAAAGTGAGTGCCTTCATTCTGCAATACCAGATACTTGTTCGGCGTGGTTAGCCAGGTAAAGGGTTGAATCTGTTCCGGGAGGGCAGGTGCTACGGTGTCATTACTCCCGGAAATCAGCATCAGGGGGATTTGAATCTGAGCAAATTCCGATTTACCAAAGATAGCACTCCCCACGGGGTTAATCGCGATCGCGGCTTGAATCCGTGGATCACGAAAGTCATAGTCCGCCATGGGTAATTCTAATGCTCGACATTGCAGCAGCAGTGATACATTTAAGGAATCTTCTGACTGATCACAAACTTGCTGCAATCGCTCAAAATTAAGTTCAGCACCCGCTAGCGCCAACACCGTGTAACCGCCAAAGGATTGACCTAATACACCAACATTGTTCAGATCTAACTGTCCTGCGTAGGATTGTTCCAGTTGATCCAGTAAAAAGGTAATATCCAAGGGACGGTCAATGAATTCTGACGGTGGCGTCACCTCACTAGCTAGTCCTCGACTCAGTGCTTGTAATTGTTCAGCATTACTGCCAGGATGTTCCGGTAGGGCTACGGCAAACCCATAAGACGCCAAATGTTCGGCTAAATATTCAAACGTCATCCGATCAGAACCGAGTCCGTGGGAAATTACAATTAGAGGAGTTAATCCTTCCCCAGCAGATATCGAAGACGGTAAATACAAATCCACCGGAAATCGGCGTCCGCGACTGGGATCATTCAATGTCAGGGTTTGTTGAGAATAGGCAATGGGTCCCGGTTCTCGCAAGTCAGGTAATTCGGAAAAGTCGGGTGGCATTTGGGGAAACAGTGACTCGATCTGGGCTTGAACTTCCGCCATCGCCTCCTGATTCACCCCCGCGATCGCTTGTTGAGTTTGCCGACTTAACCGAGATAGTTCCTCAATTATCTCAAAACTCCGGGCAGAGTTAATCCTTATACCATAAGTGGGAAACTCCCGCAGTACATTTAATAAGGTTAGCCCCTCCGGTTTAGCCGCCGCTTTGATTAATGCCGCCCGAATCGCATAGAATCCCTCTTGACCGGCTTTAGTTTGAATCACTTCCCCCAACCGTTCCAAGATGGCTTCCCCTTGAGGTGAATAGAGAAATTGTGCGATCGCGACTGGACTCACATCGATGGGGGTAACTAAAACTTGCCGCAACTTTTCTAACTGTTGCGGTTCCACATAGTTAGCATAAAACGCCAATTCCGGCTCAATTTTACCCTCGGTGGCGTAAATTTCCAGTGTCTCAATGGACAGAGAAAATTCTAACGGACCATAGGGAATATAAATTTTCGTCGCACTCTGAACCGGAGTCGCCATCACCACAGGCGCAACCGATAATCCCAGATTCACTAAGGCAAGTCCTAATTTGAAATTTGTCATTTGTTATTTGTTATTTGTTATTTGTTATTTGTTATTTGTCATTTGTTAGGGAACAGGGAACAGGCAACAGGGAACAGGTAAAATATAATTTTGAGTTAACTTCCCCCAGCTCCCCCAGCTCCCCCGCTCCTCTGCTCCCCAGCTTCCTTTTAAAATTGATATCTTTTGCTATTAAAATCATCCCATTGCCCCCACATCCATAGCTTGTGGAACTTGCGGCAACGCTTCATGTAGAAGAGAGCGGTTTTATCCTGATTATTTTCTTGACAAATTCCTTTAAATATTTTATATCCTTCGGCAAATTTTCGGCTATAAAAAAGATGAATACCCAACTCAAACTTGCCTCGATGCTTAATTTTTAGATTAACCGACGTCAGGGGTTCACCATCAAAGGCTTCAAAGACGGAGACCGCTTTTTTTCTTCCTTTAACCGGAACTTTCCCTAAAAATCGGTAATTATAGCTTAACGGATTATCCAGACTCAGCAAAAACTTTTCACTAAAGATAATCGACGCGCCAAAAATCTTCGTCAATCCTTCCAAGCGAGATGCCAGATTCACGGCATCAGAAATGACTGTTGCCTCCATCCGTTGTTCTTCTCCAATGGTACCTAACATCAGACTACCACTGTGGAGTCCCATGCCAACTGAAATCGGTAGGGTTCCGTTTTCTTCCTGCTTACCATTATAGATAGCGATCTGTTTTTGCATTTCAATCGCCGCGTCTAATGCTTCTTCAGCTTTTTCGGGAAAGACTGCCATGATTGCATCCCCGATGTACTTATCCACAAAACCATTGTGCTGACGGATAGTGGGGACAACTTTCTTAAAATAATTGTTGATGAAATCAAAATTTTCCTGGGGCGACATTTTCTCAGATAGAGTAGTAAATGACCGAATATCGGCAAACATAATCGTCATATCTCGTTGAACGCAATCCCCTAATTGAGCCTCACCGAGGTTGGTATACCCTAAAATCTGTAGTAATTTAGGCGGAATGAAGCGGTCGCAGTTGGCATTGATCTGGTTCAGTTTCAGATAAGGATTAATTCGAGCAATCATCTCATTGGGTTTTATCGGCTTCGTCCAATAATCATTGATCCGGTAGTTCCCTATTTTTTGCCAATCCGGTTGGTTTTCTTTATCGTCAACGAGAATAATCGGCAATTCATTGGCTGAGAAAAAAGTGCGAATTATTTGACAAAGTTCATAGCCATCCATGGGAGAAATTCCGGTATCTACAATCAGCAAGTTAGGCTGAAACCCTTTTTCGATTTCCGCTAAAGCTTGACTGCCATTAGATACTCGTTTGACGCTGTAATTGGGAGAAGACAAAAATAGCTTGAGTAGGGGTTGCCAATTGACCGATTCATTGTCTACAATTAAAATCCTGAATGATTGGCTAAAAACAGGAGAGGTTTTAAATTTGGCAGGTATTTTATTGGTGGGTTTTACTAGAGAGAGAGGCTTTTCCCCAGACGCGGCTAATGGGATTTGTTGATTTTCAGAAATGGGTAGCGTCAAAATAAAGCGTGAACCCTGGTTGCCGATTGATTCAACCCGGAGTTGACCGCCATTGAGTTCGACCAGACGTCGGGTCAAGATCAATCCTACGGCGGTACTGCTGTACTGTTGGATGGTGGCACTATAAGCATTCTCTAGTAATTGCTCTGCCGGAATAGTGATGCCGATATCAGCGATAGTCAGTTTTAATTGATCAGGGGTAATCGTGGCTGAAACGTCGATCGCGCCTTGTTCGGTAAACTTAATCATGTCAATGATTAAGTTATACAAAATTTGCTGCAATTGATCGGCATCAGCTTTAAATTGGGGGAAATCGGCAACGATGGAGTTGCGTAATTGTAAATTTTTTTGCCGGATTAAGGGTTGACAAAGCTCTAACACGTCTTGAGTGATGGAGCGTAGATCGACTGACGGATTGAGAGGTTGAGGAGGATTGGGCTTTAAGCTGAAGGCATCGAAAAGGGTATCGGTAAAATTGACAACCTGCTTAACGTTTGCCATCAATGCAGAAGGGTTAATATTTGACTCCTGGGAAAGAAAATCAAGGTCTTGATCAGACAAATCGTCAGCGATTTCATGGAGGCGATCGCGAAAGGGTGGCTGTTGGTTAACGGGCGGGTTGAGAACGGGGGGCGTGGTATCTTTATTGGTGGTTAAGGCTTGGTTTGTGGCGAGTTGGGCAGCGATGATTGAGGAGATGCGATCGCCGGATTGTTTACTGTTGGGGTTATCCTGAAACGGGAGCGAGGTGGGAACCTCACCAAACCGGGGGTTTTTGGTATTATCTTGCACAGTAGAAAAAGCCTTAATCAATCCTAAGGCGATCGGGAGTGCCAAAATTAAACTCAGACTCACTACGCTCAAAACCAGCCAGAGGAGTTTTTGAGTGGGATAGAATTCTTCAGTAAGATAGCCAGATGCCAGATAGAAAAAACCAAGATTGGTACTAATAATGGCAACGACACAGAGAAGGATGACGGAGCGTTTCATAAGGTTTAGAGTTTAGGATGGTTAAATGCATCGATTTAATCAAGTCAATGCCAACTCACGGAATCTACAGGGGATCAAGAGTTGGTATTGGCGATCGGTTCTCAACGCTTCCGAAAAAAAACTATTATTCTACATCATCCGCCTCAAAATTAAACTGATCCGATAAAAATCTGCTAAATTTTTAGCACGGTGCTTCTTGCCAAAACCTGGGTAGCCGTAGGAGACTGACATCGGTAAAAAGTGGTGCTGGGTGAGATTACCTCAGCCAACGTGCTTTCTGGCAAGCGCCGATCCACTGAGTCATCGGAGAAGGAACATGACGGCATTACAAGGACGAGACGTGTTAGGTTTAGCTGACCTGAGTGCGGATGAAATTCACGAACTGTTGCATCTAGCTATCCAGTTGAAAACCGGTCAGGTTAACCTGCGATGCAATAAGGTGTTAGGGCTTTTGTTTTATAAGGCATCGACCCGAACCCGAGTCAGTTTTTCGGTGGCAATGTACCAACTGGGGGGTCAAGTGATTGACTTGAACCCCAATGTCACCCAGGTGGGTCGAGGAGAACCTGTGGTAGATACAGCCCGGGTCTTGGATCGGTATCTGGACATCCTGGCAATTCGCACCTTCGAGCAAAAAGAACTAGAAACCTTTGCTGAGTATGCTCAGATTCCGATTATCAACGCCCTGACTGACTTAGAACACCCTTGTCAGGTCTTGGCAGACTTATTGACCATTCAAGAATGCTTCGGCTCACTAGCGGGTGCGACGGTAGTGTATTTGGGAGATGGTAATAATGTGGCTCACTCACTCATGGTAGGATGCGCCCTCATGGGGATGAATGTCAGAGTTGCCACACCATCAACTTACCAACCGAATAGTTTAATTGTAGATCGAGCTAAACAACTGGCGGTCAACAGTGAAGTGACGATTACGGATGATCCAAAGGCAGCCGTTAAGGGCGCTAATGTGATTTATACCGATGTCTGGGCAAGTATGGGTCAGGAGGCGTCGGCTGATGCGCGAATTCCGGTCTTTTTACCGTACCAGGTCAATGAACAACTGTTGAGTTTAGCGGCAAAGGATGCGATCGTGTTGCACTGTTTACCCGCCCACCGAGGCGAAGAGATTACTGACGAGGTGATGGAAGGTTCGCGATCGCGGATATGGGATCAAGCCGAAAACCGGATGCACGCCCAGAAAGCGTTACTCGCTAGTCTGTTAGGCGCGGATTAAGCCAGCAGAGGGGCGCGGGGGTACAGGAGGAAATACATTCGTAGGGGCGAAGCATTCGCGCCCATATCTATCGGTTTTTTACCCAAGTTTCGACGCGAATGCTTCGCCCAATCCCCATGAGTGAGCGCAGGGGTTAACTAACAGTCCGCCAATACCTAGACAATTATTGACATAACTGGACATTTTCTATGATATAATCAGTAAATGTCTAGTTTAACTCCCCAAGAAGCGGCTACTCGACTAGGTGTGACGGTCTTGCACGTTGCACCGATGGCAACTCAACGGCTCTCATTCGATCTTCTCGGACGGCTGGCGGTCCGGAGTCGATATGATATTGTTGACTTAATTGGCAATAAATCGGGTAACGAATTAACCGTTGGCGTAGCCGCGAGTATCTAGTCAGAACTGAGGGAGGTAGCCAAAAAGCTATGACGACGATAACTTATTGCAAAGGCTTGCCAACTCCCGCCGATGAACTTAACCCCATCGGTTTCACCGACTTGGAGATGTTTTTAACGTCATTGTCTGATATATTCTATCAAGCAACAGTTGAAACCGTTAACCATTTATTAAATAAAGAAATAAAATTCAATCAATCCAGTTGGAATAGTCATATTCAAGAGAAATACGGACTCAGTAAGCGTTATGCTAACGGAGTAATTGCATTAGCCAGAGGAAAAACCTCCTCAGCCAAAGAATGTAGAAAGCGCCAGATAAAGCAATTAGAATCACGAGTTAAGTCAGCGAAAGATTGGGTAGCCAAAGCCACAAAGAAAATTAAATTGGCTGGGAAGTTCTATAGAAAAAAGAACTGGCAATCCTCCCCAAAAGGCTGTAATTTTCCCTTGTCGTCAAACCTCAAGACGAAAAAAACTAACTGGTATCATCTGCGTCAAGGTCGGCATCATAAAAAGCGATATATCCACCGACTTCACAATCAAATTAAACATCTATTGAGGGCGAAAATTAGAGTGAAGGTATCCAGAGGGTCAGTCTTTATTGTTGGTTCAAAGGATGAAAGTTATGGGAATCAAACTTGTCAATGGTCTGGAGATACGCTCAAATTGAGAGTTCCCGATTGTCTGGAAGCCAAATTTGGGAAATATGTCACATCAAAAATTGGCAGCTTCTCCAGAAAGATAAATAGATTACCCAATAGTGGTGCGAAAACATGGCACTTCTATAGAAAGGATAATCGCTGGGTGGTCGCTGTTCAATTCACACCCGCATCGGTAGAGAAAGTTAGTCGAGAAATTAAGTATGGTGCCTTGGGTATCGATCTAAATCCTAGTTCTATCGGTTGGGCTTATGTTGATGGTCAAGGAAATTTAAGAGCGCAGGGAACTCTTCCTTTTCAGACGGGTTTGCCCACAGGTAAACAAGATGCTCAACTTGTCGATGTTTGTTTGAAATTGGCAGCTTTAGCCAGGAGTTTCGCTTGCCCGGTTCTGTGTGAAAACTTAGATTTTTCGAGAAAAAAAGCTCAACTTAGAGAGCGAACAAAAAAATATGCTCGAATGCTTTCTGCCTGGGCATACAGTCGTTTTTATCAAATTTTGTCATCGATTTTATCCAATCGAGGAATAACTCTTGTGTTTGTCAATCCAGCTTACACGAGTTTGATCGGCTGTGTTAAATATAGTCGGATGTATGGACTATCATCTGATGTGGCAGCTGCCCTAGCAATTGCCAGAAGAGGCATGAACTTAAGTGAGAGATTGCCGCGCTCTGTGTCCGCCTATCTCGGAGTGAATCCGAGAAAGCACGTATGGAGCGCTCTATATCAATTTAATAATTTTATTGGTCGATGCCCTGTAGTCAATCGTAGGCACGATTACTATAGTGTCTCTAACTGGGAGCCATTGGTTAAGGCTGATATCGAGCAACAATGCCGGGTATCAGCCAAGCGCAAGCGTTAACGGTTATCGACCAAAAGTTACACCGTGGACTTATACCAAGGCAGAATTACTGATGGGTAGGTTTGTCTAGGTTTTTAGAAGCGGTAAAACCTATGTTTAAGTCAGGGCGGGTTTACTTACATCTGGGTGAGGTCAAAACCGTTAATCGTGAAACCCGCCCCTACACAAAACTCATTTAACTGAACCCAGATAGGACATTAGTACTACTAATGGCTTATAGTAAATAGTATTCGTTTAGTTGAATAAATGGTTAAGCCATCTGCACCCGCGACCTGTACCGTCAAACTCTAGTGTAATTTGTAGGATTATGGAACCCCTCACCCAAGCCCAGAAAGAACTCTATAATTGGCTGGTTGACTATATTCAAACCGCCCAACACGCGCCCTCAATCCGGCAAATGATGCGGGCGATGAACCTGCGATCGCCTGCACCGATTCAGAGTCGGCTCGAACATTTACGCAATAAAGGATATATCGATTGGACAGAAGGCAAAGCCCGGACGATTCGGATTCTCAGCAGTACGGCATCAGGAGTACCTGTTCTGGGTGCGATCGCGGCGGGGGGGATGGTGGAACCTTTTACCGATGGGATGGATCGGATTGATTTATCCGGTTTATTCACCCAACCCGGTAACTTTGCCCTCCGGGTTACAGGGGATAGCATGATTGAAGCCTTAATTCGAGAAGGGGATTTGGTGATTATGCAGCCTGTTCCTGAACCTGATCAACTGAAAAATGGTCAGATTGTCGCCGCTAGAGTCGAAGGATACGGTACAACACTAAAACATTTTTATCGGCAAGAGGATAGGATCACCCTGCAACCTGCTAATTCTAATTATCCGCCCATAGAAGTGGAAACAGAAAAGGTAGAGGTACAGGGTGTATTAGTCGGCGTCTGGCGTAGTTTTGAGTAGGGGCTTGGTTGCCAAGCCCCTATTAGGTTGCCAAGCCTTATCCACAATTGTCCAATTCGGCTCAATGATGACTGGGAACCACAGGGGGTAATGCACCTGTGCGGGAGAGAGGCGCTGCCATTTTTAATACCTTCTCCATCAGCCACGGCGCAATCCGACTGCACCAGACGGCTAAATGACTTTGCCATCCCACCAGGATTTCCGGTGAATCCTTTTGCAGTCCCGTGACTAGGGCTTTGGCGACTTGCTCAGGTGTCATGGGCATAACCCAGCGAAATAGCTGTAAACCCCGCACCATATCAGTATCCGTGAGGGAGGGGAGCAAGGCAATCACCCGGATATTATAGGGTGCTAGTTCGCCCCGCAAGGCTTGGGTGAAGCCTAAAATCGCAAACTTGGTGGCGGAATACGTCGCCATCGTCGGCGCGGCGACTTTGCCCATTAAACTGGAGACGTTAATAATGATCCCTTGGCGTTGAGCTGCCATTCGTTTGGCAAGCAGACGGGTAATCGTGTATAGTCCCATCAAGTTAATTGCCAGCTCCTCCTGCATCTTCGGCAGTTTCGCGTTCAAAAAGGGAGTTTGGTGGGCAACGCCTGCACAGTTAACCAAGATGTGAACAGGTCCATAGGTACGCCAAGCGCGAGCAATTGCCACATTGACGTCTACCAGTTGGGTTAAATCTAACGCCAAAATAGCGACTTCGACTCCTAAATTTTCAATTTCCGTCGCCACGGCTGCTAAACGTTGGCGATCGCGTGCGACTAAGACTAGGCGCTTAACACCTTGTTTGGCAAGTTCGAGGGCGATCGCGCGACCAATTCCCCGCGATGCTCCGGTAACCAAAGCAGTCTTTCCTTGAATATTCATGGCAAAAACCTCACTCTTGTTGAGTCTCACTCGGTTTTTTCCGATTATTCATGCTCAGGGGTATATAACTCCTCCTAACCGCCTCAGCATGAAGTGAGACATAAGTAATCAAAATTTCGGATTATCTCTGTCGTTGCACTAAAACTTTGAAGAGTAGGACTTGTTTCACGCTTCGCCATTTTTTAAGTGAATTGGCGAGTGATCGGGTGGTGAAACAGTAATCAAATCTTTGAAATTAACGGGTTCTATGAAAAGCTGACCCGTGAGTCGAACATGATCTCCAGTCATGCGGTAACTGCAAAGAGTGAATCATGATCATGATATGTCTCCAATGGAACTC